>NZ_JADOVD010000012.1:0-129076 GCF_015752245.1 Flavobacterium sp. CG_9.10 | reverse complement strand
TATTTTTACCCATCGTTATTTGAATTTTGCAACTCTAAATTACGATTATTTTAAGAAGCCATTAATTTGGCTTCTTTTTTATCGGACAACAATGCCGACGAATATGTAAATTACAATATTTATTGTTATAAGAAAGAGCCGTCATCTTCAAACAACTCTTTCTTATATCAGTTTTTATTAAAATCTGTCAACATTTTTTTTAGTTTATTTTTTTCTTTTACTTTAAAAAAACCATCTAATAATTCAAATATTTTTTCTCGATTTAAAGGTTTAGTGATAAAATTTTTAAATCCTAAATTCAGTATCATTTCTTTGTCTTCAGCAGATGAGTAAGCCGTTTGGGCAATAACAATTAAATCTGGATTGAATTTTCGAATAATTTTATAAGCATCTAATCCGTTCATTACCGGCATTTTTACGTCCATAAAAACCAAATCAATATCTCTATTTACCCTACAAATATCGACGGCTTCTTGACCATTTTTGGCTCGAAGAATTGTATAATTTCTTAATTGCAAAATTTTCTTTAATAACAAGAAATTTATATTATCGTCCTCCGCAATCAAAATTGTCTCATTTCCTAAATTATGATGAAAACTGTTAGTCGTTTTAACCTTGATTTTCTTTTCTGATTCATCAAAAACTAAAGGTATTTTAAATCGAAAAATTGAACCTTTCCCAAATGAAGAGTTTACGGTAATTGAACCTCCTAACATTTCAATATAAGCTTTAGAAATAGCCAAGCCTAAGCCTAAGCCACTTGAGTCGGCATGAAACTGATCTTCAACCCTTAAAAACCGATTAAAAATTAATTTGAGATTTTTTTCGTCAATTCCTCTTCCAGTATCTTTAACCATGAAAGTAACGGTTCCGTCATTATCATTTACCGCATAACCAAAGGAAATGGAACCTTCTTCTGTAAATTTAATTGCATTTGCTATCAAATTTACAAGAATCTGCTTTAACTTAGTTTCATCTGTAAGTAAATACTTTTCAATTGGATTGGAACATTCAATAATATGAAAATCAATCTGTTTTTCTTTTGGAATGGTGACTTTGATTGTTTCATATAATTCCCGTATGCATTTATTGAGGTTGATACCCTTATATTTTGGCTTAATTTGATGTGCATCAATTTTAGACATTTCAATAAGATCCTCAATAATAGAAACCAGATTATTACCGCTTTTATTAATTATTTTTAAATATTCTGATTTTTCATTTTCATTTAAATCAGGATTGCTTAACAAATCACTAAAACCAATGATTGCGTTCATTGGTGTTCTAATTTCGTGTGATAAATTAGCTAAAAAAGAAGACTTGAGCTTATCGCTTTCCTCCGCTTTATGTTTAGAAATTTCCAATTGCTTTCTTTGATTACTATTTTCTTCAAAAAGATTCCCAATATATCCAAACTCCCCTTTTATTCTTTTCAGACTAGCAATAGCAGATCGACTTCCTGTTTCCAAAATACTCGTTATCAATTTCAAAGGATTGTAAACCCAGCGCTTGGTGTAATAAAGACAAATTAAAATATTAAATATCGATGCAATTATAACTATGAAAAGAATCTCTTTCGTATTTTTAAAATTCAGATTAAAAACTCTTTTAAAAGTTAATTTTGAAATCACTTTATTATTCCAATCCTTCAAACCTAAATTTATAGTAACTGCATCTTTTTCAACTGGACTTATGTAACTATTTTCTGTTAGACTTACCTTGGAACTACTAATTTGGTCAAGTTTCGCAAAAAAATCTTTATCTAAAAGCCTAGCCATAAAGAAATAACCAGAAGGATTTGACTTATTTTTTTTTGGATCGTTTGAAGGATGAATTGTTCCGCCAAAAACTTCCACAACTCCTTCCGGAATTTTCATATAAAACCGAGTGAGTTTAGACCTATAAAGTTTTAGCATCACCTCTTTCGGAATAAAATTAATTGTTTTAATCTTCGTCGATTTCGTTTTATTAATCAACTGGTTGCTTAAATCATATATCCCGACATAATCCATTTTATAAGTTTCAAATTGGCTTGCCACATTCTTATTATACCACTTTTTATCTTTTGTTTTAGTAAATTTAACCAATCCGTCCCAAAATGTAACATCAATAATTGTAGCTGTGGGTGTTTCCGAATTAAGTTTGAAAAGTGAATTAACTTCATTTTCATACTGATTAAATGTTCTTTTATAAAATTGCTTTTCTTCTTTAATGGTGTAAAGATAAAGTGAAACATAAAGCAACAAAAAGAATAAACTGGTAGAAACAATCAGTAATAAAAGTTTATAGTAGGTATTAATAGTACCGATTTTTTTCATAATACAAGGTGGTATTTGGGGAACTAAATGCATTTAACCTATTTCTTTTAATAAAAATTACTTGTTTATATTAAAATAATATGTTAAATTGTTGGTGCAAGTTAATCTTTTTAATTCAAAAAATATAAACTTGTTTCTAAAGCTTAATTTTCTGCAAAACCGCTACTTTTAATTTAGTCAATATCATCCTTTTCATCTTGATTAATGCAATGCTAACTTCAACGCTGGCCCAGAAACTTTAATGGCGCCATCGAAGAATCTCTAAATAAAAATCTCAAAAAAATATTTGAAATTCAAAGAAAAAGTAAATTTGAATGAAGGCTGATTCTTGCAAAAATAAATTAATGGATTTGAAGTTCTATCTTGAAAAATGCAATTTTAAAAATGGTATAAAAAATAGTCTTTGCATACGTTATAATAAATTAAACTATCAAGAAATCGTTGAAGAAAAAAAAAGTAAAGTCTAAAAAACAAAACCACAAAAAAACCAGCCTTTTCAGCTGGTTTCTGCATTTTTATACTAAAATACTACAAAGGAATATTTCCGTGTTTTCTTTTAGGAGTTACACTTTCTTTATTTTCGAGCATACTAAATGCTTTTATCAATTTGCGTCTGGTGTCTTGCGGTAAGATGACCTCATCAACAAAACCACGCTGGGCTGCTGTGTATGGATTAGCAAACAAATCGGCATATTCGGCTTCTTTTTCCAATAGTTTGGCTTCGTGATCTTCGGCTTCGTTAATTTCTTTTTTGAAGATGATTTCAGATGCTCCTTTTGCCCCCATAACGGCAATTTCAGCAGTTGGCCAAGCAAAATTCATGTCGGCACCAATGTGTTTTGAGTTCATCACATCATAGGCACCACCATAGGCTTTACGCGTAATAACGGTAACTCTTGGAACAGTAGCCTCACTAAGCGCATATAATAATTTGGCACCATGTACGATAATTCCATTCCACTCTTGATCCGTTCCCGGTAAAAAACCTGGCACATCTACCAAAACCAATAAGGGAATATTAAACGCATCGCAAAAACGGGTAAATCGAGCTGCTTTAATCGAACTTTTCACATCCAAACAACCTGCTAAAAACATCGGTTGATTGGCTACAATTCCAATGCTTCTTCCTCCCAGTCTGGCAAAACCCACAACGATATTTTCGGCATAGTTTTTATGAATTTCGAAAAACGAATCTTCATCAATAATCCCACCAATGACGCTATGCATATCATAAGGTTTATTTGGATTATCAGGAATAATATTCGATAATTGCTCCCGTACCTCATCACCTAATTCATAAGGCAAATTGTGTGGCGTTTCTTTATTGCTTTGTGGCAAATAGCTCAACAATCGTTTTAAATCTTCTAAACATTCCACATCATTTGTCGAAGTACAATGAGCCACACCAGACTTGGTAGAATGTGTGCTTGCTCCACCTAGTTCCTCCGAGGTTACGGTTTCGTTGGTTACGGTTTTCACCACATTCGGACCGGTTACAAACATGTAACTGGTGTCTTCGACCATCATCGTAAAATCAGTCATCGCAGGAGAATAAACGGCTCCACCGGCGCAGGGTCCCATGATTGCCGAAATTTGTGGAATCACTCCCGAAGCTTGTACATTTTTAAAGAATATATCAGCATAACCGCCTAGTGAACGAACCCCTTCTTGAATACGTGCTCCACCAGAATCGTTTAATCCAATCATTGGTGCACCCATTTTGACTGCCATATCCATTATTTTACAGATTTTTTCAGCATGCGTTTCCGACAAGGAACCTCCAAAAACTGTAAAATCCTGAGCGAAAATGTAAACCAATCTTCCGTTTATGGTTCCATATCCTGTGATTACACCGTCTCCATAATACAACTCTTTATCCATACCAAAATCAGAGGTACGGTGTGTAACTAACATACCTATTTCTTCAAAAGAGCCTTCGTCCATCAAATACTCAACCCGTTCTCTGGCAGTTAGTTTTTTGTTGGAATGTTGCTTTTCAATACGTTTTTTACCGCCACCCAAATGAGCTTCGGCAATTTTATTGTTTAATACTTTTATTTTAGACTCCATCTGTTGTCATTTATTATTTTCTGGATTAAGTATAGTAATTTAAAAAAACGAAACACATAGAGACATAGATTTTAACCCTTTAAAATAAAGACGTTTCACTTATTCTAGACTTCATAAGCTATGTGAAAAAACAATTTTCTACCTATCTTTTTTTTACAAACATTTTAAGACTAGGTTTTTCTATGTTTCTATGTGGTAAGATTTTATTATTAAATTGGTAAGCGTACGATTTTTTGATCTTCAAAATATTGTTTCATAGCCACAAGAGCTGCGATTTGGGCTTCTTTAGCCATTTGGTTTTTCAGCACATCCGCATTGTAATATTTTTTTACAAAATGAGTATCGAAATTTCCCGACCGAAAAGCTTCATGTTCAAAAACGAATTTCCCGAATGGCAACGTCGTTTGAACCCCTTCGACATGGAAACCATCAATCGCTTTGATCATCAACTGAATCGCTTCTTCGCGAGTTTCGCCATAAGTGATCAATTTGGCCAACATTGGATCATAATAAATAGGAATATCCATGCCTTGTTCAAAACCGTTATCGACACGAATATTTTCGCCGACAGGCAATTGATATATATCTAAATGACCTACGCTAGGCAAAAAGTCATTCATAGGATCTTCTGCATAGACCCTCAATTCTAAAGCGTGTCCTTTGATTTTTAAATCTTCCTGTTTAATGGTTAATTCCTCACCTCTGGCCACTCTGATTTGCAATTCAACTAAATCGGTTCCTGTAATCCATTCCGTAACGGGATGTTCTACTTGCAAACGCGTATTCATTTCAAGGAAATAGAAATTGTTATTTTCGTCTAATAAAAACTCTACCGTTCCTGCTCCTAAATAATCACATGATTTAGCCACCAAAACAGCTGCCTCACCCATTTTTTTACGTAATTCCGGCGTTAAAACCGAAGATGGCGCTTCTTCAATCACTTTTTGATGACGACGCTGGATGCTGCATTCTCTTTCGAATAAATACAAAATATTTC
Source organism: Flavobacterium sp. CG_9.10 (assembly GCF_015752245.1). Taxonomy (NCBI): domain Bacteria; kingdom Pseudomonadati; phylum Bacteroidota; class Flavobacteriia; order Flavobacteriales; family Flavobacteriaceae; genus Flavobacterium; species Flavobacterium sp. CG_9.10. The sequence goes on along the minus strand of NZ_JADOVD010000012.1, from coordinate 123,691 downwards.
CGTGACTGTCTGCCATCACTTGAATTTCTATATGTCGCGGTGAAGCCACATATTTTTCAATAAAAACAGAACCATCACCAAAAGCAGCAATTGCTTCGCTAATCGCTCGGTTCATTTGAGATTCAAAATCACTTTCGCTTTCTACCACACGCATTCCTTTTCCACCACCACCGGCCGAGGCTTTAATTAGAATAGGAAAACCAATTGCTTTTGCAGCTAACTTTGCTTTTTCAATATCCGTAATCGCTTCGTCTACACCAGGAACCATTGGAATATTATATTCCTTAACCGCATCTTTTGCTGCTAATTTGCTTCCCATAACTCTAATGGCTCTCGATTTAGGACCAATAAATATGATGCTGTTTTTTTCACATTCTTCGGCAAAATCAGCATTTTCGCTCAAAAATCCATAACCAGGATGAATCGCGTCCACATTTAAGGATTTAGCTACTTCTATAATTTTGCTTCCTAATAAATACGATTGACTCGAAGGTGCTTCTCCAATCCAAACCGCTTCATCGGCAAATTTTACGTGAGGTGCATTTCGATCAGCTGTCGAATAAACCGCAACCGTTTTAATGCCCATTTTTTGTGCGGTTTTCATCACCCTGATGGCAATTTCCCCTCTATTGGCAACTAATAATTTTTTCATTTTTTATTTTTTAACCGCAGATTCGCTAATTTTTTATGCTATTACAATCAATTGCTTTGAATACTTTACCATTCATTTTTAAATTGCGAATTATCGGTATTTTATTATTCGAATTCAATTAACAACTGTCCTTTATCTACTGCATCTCCCATCGCAACCGAAATCGATTTGATAACGCCATCACGCGGAGAAAGGAAACTATTTTCCATTTTCATAGCCCCAAGAATGATTAAATTGTCGTTTTCTTTTACTTCTTGGCCCACCACAACGCTGATTTCCAGAATTAGTCCAGGCATTGGTGCTTTAATGAAGTTTACTTGTTTGGTGAGTCCAACTTCAAATCCCATTTCCTTGATAAGAATATCCAATGGATTTGAAATCACTACAGTATAGCTGTTGTTGTTTACCTTAACGGTGTAGCTTTTTTGATTGAAATCAGAAGTTACGATCTCCGCTTTATAAGGTGTATTTTCATGCAGTATATGAAATTTATTTGTTTCCACCGATACCACATCTAGTTGTGAAACACTCTCCTTTTCAACATCAAAATGAAAAGTGTCATTTACATTTACTTTATAACCAATACTCATAAGTATATTTTTTATTGGTTGTAAAAATAAGTAAAGAAAACGTTTGCGTAAATTAAAAATAGATGTTTTATGCTAAATTGATATAGTTATACAAGAAATAAATTCTTTTACAATACTAATAACCCAAATTCACGCAATGTTTTAATTGGTTTTGAATACCAAAATAATTCAAAATCTTCGAGATGAGTTTCAAAATCGGATTTAATTTCTTGAAAAGCATAAATTTTAGCATTGGAAACGGAGATTTTCAGAAGCATTTCTACCAGCCATTCTCCTTCATTTTTATTGGTTTGAATACTGAAACTTTCTTTCTTAACGTGAAAAGTCAACGTCATCAACTCCCAAGAATTCCCTTTTTTGGATTTTGTAAAATGTTCGATACCAGGCTTCCCTCCTAACCAAACTATTTTGGCGGTGGGTTTTATATTGAAATCATCTTCTTCCTGCAAAGCATCAAATATAAAATCGGGTGAAATTTTAGTTTTTGGAATTTTGAAGTCAAACCAATCCTGTAATTCGTACTCAAAACAGATTCCATGCATGAAATTAAATAAGGATTTCTTGAGTCCAAAACTGAATTTATCGTGGTCGATTCCTGTTGAATCCGTATAATTAATATCGTTATTGGCAAATGTACCAATGGTTTCCGTTTCTTTTACCACTCCAAATTTCTCCGGATACATCCCAACAGGACTATGCGCTGTCATGGCAAATTGATGCCAAAATCCAGATTGCAATACGCCAACTTCAAATAATTGTCGCACCATTTCAAGACTGTCCACCGTTTCCTGAATCGTTTGGGTAGGATAACCGTACATTAAATACGCATGAACCATTACACCCGCTTCGGTGAAATTCCGTGTAACTTTCGCCACTTGTTCTACTGTTACGCCCTTGTCTATGAGTTTTAATAATCTATCCGAAGCGACTTCCAAACCTCCCGAAACAGCAATGCATCCAGAAGCTTTCAGCAACAGACACAAATCTTTGGTAAAGCTTTTTTCGAATCGAATGTTCGTCCACCAAGTCACCGCTAAATTTCTTCGAAGAATTTCCAAAGCCAATGCGCGCATCAATGCCGGCGGTGCCGCTTCATCTACATAATGAAAACCATTCTGACCTGTTTGCGCTATCATTTCTTCCATTCGATCACACAATAAATTGGCGGCAACGGGTTCATAGATTTTGATATAATCCAAAGAAATGTCACAAAATGTACATTTGCCCCAATAACAACCGTGCGCCATGGTCAATTTATTCCAACGGCCATCGCTCCACATTCGGTGCATGGGATTCACAATTTCGATAACCGAAATGTATTTATCCAAAGGCAAATCCGAGTAATCAGGAGTTCCTACTTGGGATTGCTTGTAATCTGGTTTTGTTGAATTGTTTTTGTAAACCACTTTTCCATCTTCTAGCAGAAATGTTCTTTTGAAACAATAGTGAGCTGGATTTTCTACATTCGTTATTAATTCTTCCACAGGCACTTCGCCATCATCCAAAGTGATATAATCAAAAAACTCAAAAACACGAGCATCCGAAAGCGAACGCAGTTCGGTATTTGGGAAACCGCCTCCCATTGAAATTTTGATATTCGGATGATTCTTCTTCACCCACTGCGCGGAGCGAAACGCAGCATATAAATTCCCTGGAAATGGAACCGAAATCAAGAATAATGTTGGTTGGATCGTTTCTATTCGTTCTTTCAAAATTAAAATCAGAATATCATCGATGTAAGTAGTTTCCTGTTGCAAAGCTTCGTACAACTCGTCAAAAGAATTAGCGCTTCTTCCCAAACGTTCTGCGTAGCGGCTGAATCCAAAATTTGAATCGATACATTCCACAATAAAATCAGAGATATCTTCAAGGTACAAAGTAGCCAAGTGTTTCGCTTTGTCTTGCGTTCCCATTGTTCCGAATGCCCAATCCAATTCTTCCAATTGTGCAAAACGAGACGCTTCGGGCAAGAAATCTTCCTGACATATTTGCAGCGCCAAGGTTGGATTTTTGCCTTGTAAAAAAGCAATTACAGCATCGATAGTTTTTAGGTATTCGTCTTGTAAAGCAAAAATTCGTTTGGAATTATCCGAAACATCTCCATCCTGAAACTTTAAACCTGAAACTTTAAACAAATCAATAAGTCCTTCTTTCGAAAACAATTTCAAAATCACTTCAATCCCTAAATCTGCTTGCACCGATTCAATGCCTTTAGTATTCAGAAAACCTTTGATATAGGCGGTTGCCGGATATGGTGTATTCAGTTGGGTAAAAGGAGGCGTGATGAGAAAAAGTTTGGTTTTCAAAAGATATTGTTTTGTGCAAAAATAAGGGTTATTTGTATAGTTTTCACAAAAATAAAAGGCTAGGTTGCTAATCACTATTCCGTTTTAAATACTAATGGTAATGCTTTTTGATATTGTATAATTTGTAAAAAATAAATTACATTTGTTTAAACTCAGATTTAGATTTTTTACCCTTCATACAAATATTACTTAATTTAATGAAAAAAATTCTACTATTACTATTTTCCTTTTTTTCAATAGTATCATATTCACAATATACCTTAATTCCTGACCCTGAATTTGAATGGTATCTGATTTATAACGGTTATGATATTGGAGCCATTGATGGCAAAGTGCTTACATCAAAAATAGAAGTTATTAAAGAAATCTATTTCTTTCCTGGGGCAGCAAATATTAACATCACAGATTTGACTGGGATTGAAAATTTTAAAGCTTTAGAAAAATTAAATTGTACCAATTGTAATTTAACTACTTTAGATTTAAGCAAAAATATTTTCCTAACTGATTTAATTTGTGACAATAACAAATTAACAAGTTTAAATGTGATAGGATGTGCTAATCTTAAATCAATTAACTGCAGTGGAAATCAATTTACAAGTTTGGATTTTAGTCAAACGATTAATCTAAAATCCTTATACTGTAGAAACAGTAAATTAAGCGTTTTAAATTTGAACACTAATATAACCTATTTAGATTGTAGCTACAGCAATTTAAGCACTTTAGATCTTTCCAAATGTACTTTATTAGAGTCTTTGGTCTGTCCAGATAATCAATTTAAAAATATGGATATTTCAAAGAATATTAATTTAACTGATTTATCTTGTTATAACAATCAACTTATAAATTTAGATGTTTCAAAAAATATTAAACTAAGAAGTTTTTCTTGTCAAAACAATCAATTAAAAAATCTAGATATTACAAGCAACCTTAATTTATTGTTTTTTATTTGCTCCAGCAATCAATTAACCAATTTAGATATATCCCAGAATACCAAACTTACCAATCTAAATTGTTCTTCAAATCAGCTATCAAATTTAGATATATCAAATAACACAAATTTATCAGAATTGTTGTGTACTAATAACCAAATTATAAGTTTAGATATTTTTAAAAATATTAATTTAGTAGCTTTATATTGTTTTGATAATAAATTAACAAGCCTCAACACAAACTCAAATCTGCAATTAAAAATTTTATACTGTCATAACAATCTAATTACTAGTCTCGATGTTTCTTTGAATAATAATTTAGAAATATTTAGATGTGCAAATAACCAGCTTACCTATTTAGACCTGAGAAATAACCAAAGTATGAATTGGTGGAATGACACTTCCTATTGGACAAATAATCCAAAACTAAATTGCATTTATGTCTTAGATGCTTCTTTTTTTAACTACTTTTTCTCAAATAGGAAAGATGCTACTGCTAACTATGTTGATGGAAACCCTCCTCAATTTGAATCTACAATACAAACAATATGCTCAAAACAAAATCCTACTATAAAAGACATTGTAGTTAGCGGCAATAATATCAAATGGTTTGACTCTATTAATGGGGTTAATGAATTACCAGAAACTACTTTATTAGTGGAAGGAGTCACTTATTTTGCAATGAATACCTCAGTTGGTTGTGAAAGTTTAAAAAGTGCAATTACAATAAGTCTAAAGGACACTCCTCGCCCCTCAGCATTATCACCGCAAAACTTATGTAAAGCGTCTAATCTAACTTTAGTAAATCTGAATGTAACTGGAAGTTTAATTAAATGGTACACTGCTATAAATGGCGGTTCTCTTCTACCAGAAACTACACCATTAAATAATGGCACTACTTATTATGCTTCCCAAACTAATAACGGATGTGAAAGTCCTAGAGTTCCTGTTTTAGTGAATTTCCTCCGTGTTGCTTCACCTGTAACCCAATCATCCCAAAGCTTTTGCAATCAGCAAAAAGCAATTTTATCAGATATTGTTATTTCTGGACAAAATGTAAAATGGTACGATTCTTCAAATAATGGCAATCAACTACCAAATTCAACTTTGTTGCAAAACGGCAGCACTTATTTTGCGACACAAACGATTAGCGGTTGCGAAAGTGATAGAACTCCAGTAATAATTACTATAAAACCCAACCCAACACCTTCATTACCTTCTCCCCAAAACTTCTGCATCCAACAAAATGCAACTTTAAACAATATCACTATCGCAGGACAAAACATAAAATGGTATGACATTTTAACAAATGGAAACCTCTTATTAAATACAACTTCATTACAAAATGGAACCACATATTACGCATCACAAACCATAAACGGATGCGAAAGCGAAAGAATTCCAGTTGTCGTAAATATCCAAAATACTCCTGCACCAACTGGAAATGCAAGTCAATCATTTTGTTCCAGTCAAAACGCCACTTTAAATGATATTGCCATCAACGGAACTTCCATTAAATTGTATATGGCTGCCACAAATGGAACTCCTTTAGCAAGCTCAACTTTACTACAAGATGGAATTACCTATTATGCGACACAAACAATAAATGATTGTGAAAGTCTGAGTAGACTGGGAGTTACAATTTCCTTAATCAACACTTTGAACGCTACTAACTATTCTGAAACTATTTGTGACGATCAAAATAACGGCAATGAGATAGTAAACTTAAAAAGCTATAACTCAAACCTTATTGGTTCAACCGGAAATACATTTGGATATTATACTTCGGCTAACGCTGCCGGAAACCAAATCACCACAAGCCAAATCACCAATTTTAGCAACTATAATTTGACATTGGGAAAACATTCCGTTTACGTCAGAATTGATTCGCCAAACTCTTGTCACCAAATTGTAGAATTACAAATAACTTTGGTTAGCAAACCAATAATAAACATTCCGAACATTGTTCCTATTTGCGAAAACAATACAATCACAATTGATGCAGGATCTGGTTCTGACACTTATTTGTGGTCAAATGGAGCTTCAACATCCTCCATAACTGTATCCAATCCTGGAGACTTTTCAGTAATCGTTAGCAAGAATTACGGCACTACTTCTTGCTCGAGCACAAAAAACTTTACTGTAAAAAAATCCAACATCGCCACCATAACATCAATCGAAACAAAAGATTGGACAGATAATGAAAACAGTATTACCGCTTACGTGACCGGTGCTGGGGATTATGAATATTCAATTGATGGAATTTATTTTCAAAACAGCAATCAGTTTTTGAATGTTCATAAGGGAGAATATACAGTGGAAGTAAGAGATAAAAATGGTTGTGGAACTGCCACCGATGAAGTTTATCTATTGATGTTTCCAAAATTCTTTACGCCAAATGGTGATGGATACAATGATACCTGGAGTATTCATTTTTCTGATTTGGAAATAGGTTTAACGGTTAAAATATTTGACCGCTATGGTAAATTCATCAAAGAATTGATACAAAATGCCACTTGGAATGGAACTTTTAATGGTCAAGAACTTCCTGCAACTGACTATTGGTTTGTGGTTACCAGAGCCAATGGAAAAGAATATAGAGGACATTTTAGTTTGAAACGATAATCGACAAAATCAATGCGAAAAAATATACAATTCATTTATTTCTCTTTTATAATCACAGTCTTTTTTTCTATCAAAATAAGTTCCCAAACTATACAATGGCAAAATACAATTGGAGGTAATGATTATGATTGGAGTGATTTTATAGAATTATCAAATGATGGAAATTATCTTTTAGGAGGATATTCATACTCTAATATTTCAAGAGACAAAAATGAAAACTCAAGAGGCGAAGGAGATTTCTGGCTTCTAAAAATTGATGATATTTCAGGCGGTCTATTATGGCAAAAAACAATTGGTGGCAATAATTTTGATCATATGACATCAGCAAAAGAAACCAAAGATGAGGGATATATACTTGGAGGTTACAGTTCTTCGGGAATATCAGGCGAGAAAACACAGTCTTCAAGAGGTAATGATGATTATTGGGTGGTAAAACTTGATAAAAACAGAAATATTATTTGGGACAAAACTTATGGAGGAAGCGGTGTTGACCGATTAACATCAATAATTGAAACTGCCGATGGCGGTTACCTCATTGGAGGTTCCTCTGATTCAAATATTTCAGGTGAAAAAACGGAGAATTCTCGCGGCAGTCTTGATATGTGGGTCATTAAAACCGACTCTTCCGGAAATATAATGTGGCAAAAAACATTTGGAGGCAGTAATTTCGACTGGGTAGAATCAATTGTTAAAACTCCAGACGGAGGCTATATATTAGCGGGATCTTCAGATTCAAATATTTCTGGAGATAAAAACCAAAATTCAAGAGGTGGAGGTGATTATTGGATTTTAAAGATTGATAGTTTAGGGGCTATCGTCTGGCAAAAAACCATTGGTGGTAACAATGGAGATTATGCAAAATCAATTATTGCCACATCTGATGGAAACTACATTATAGGAGGCGACTCTTTTTCTAATATTTCTGGTGAAAAAACTGAAAAAACAGTGAATAACTCTAATGATGTTTGGCTACTAAAATTAAATAGCAATGGACAAATTCTATGGCAAAAAGACATTGGAGCAAATGACACTGAAACTTTTGCTGATATTCGAATGACCTCAGACAACGGTTTTATACTTGGCATCATGTCCTATTCAGGAATTTCAGGTTTTAAAACCGAAGTATCAAGAGGAGAACGGGATTATTGGATAGTGAAACTTGATGCCGCAGGTAAATTTGAATGGGACAAAACTATAGGAGGATCCAGCCTTGACCAACCCCAATCTATTGTTCAAGCTAAAGATGGAGGTTATGTAACAGTAGGCTGGTCACAGTCTGATACATCAGGTGATAAAACAGAAAACAAAAGCGGATTGCAAGACTTTTGGGTTGTAAAACTTAAATTATGTTCTAATGCCCTATCGACTAAAAGTAATTCACCTATTTGTTTGGGAGAAACGATACAACTAACAGCAATTGGTGGTGCCAATTATTCATGGACTGGACCAAATGGATTTACTTCCATAGAACAAAATCCAACAATTTTAAATGCAAATCTATCTAATGATGGCCAATATAGTTGCAGTATTACAGGAACTGGTGGTTGCGATGGTATAATTTCTACAAAAGTCATTATTAATAATACTATGTTACCTGCAGCTTCTTCTCCTCAATTATTTTGTGCAGAACAGAAAGCAACTTTAAGTACTATAGAAATTTCAGGGCAAAATATAAAATGGTATAATTCATTAACAGCTGGTCAAATTTTATCAAGTACTACACTAATTCAAAATGACACCAATTATTATGCATCACAAACCATAAATGGTTGCGAAAGCAGCAGAACTTTAGTAAATGTCCAATATACATTTTGTGAAACTCCAGATGAAAGTTTTTCAACAATAATGTATCCTAAATTCTTCACTCCAAACGGAGATGGATTAAACGATACCTGGAGTATTCATTTTTCTGATTTGGAAGTAGGTTTAACGGTTAAAATATTTGACCGCTATGGTAAACTCCTCAAAGAATTGATACAAAATGCCACGTGGAACGGAATGTATAATGGACAAGAACTTCCTGCAACAGACTATTGGTTTGTGGTTACCAGAGCGAATGGAAAAGAATATCGAGGTCATTTTAGTTTGAAGCGATAATGTTTATAAAAAACTTTTCCTCTTATTTCTAATAGCCAAAAATTGCGAATTACCCTAAATCTCCAGATTCTGAAATAAAACAACACTCTTTGTTCCAATATCTTCAAATTCCTAACGACAAATTTCAATTTTTGATTTACATTATTGATAAATAGTTTTGTTGCTTGGGATTGCTCCAGAAAATTGACAAATCTTGGCTGCAAAAATCAAAGAATTCTTCAATGCCTTTTGCACATCATTTTCTTTGAAATAAGAATTTAAAAAACAAGCCAAAAATCCATCTCCTGCTCCAATTGCGTCTTTGAATAGATTGTCCGAAACCATTTGGGTTGATTCTTGAATAATAGTATTGTCCCAGTAAACCAATGCCCCTTTTTTAGATTGCGTTCGAATAATTTTGATTATACTAAATGAATTTTTCAAGTAATCCAATAGCTGATCGTCTGTAGATTGTTTGAAAATTTCTTTCAGATACATCCATTCATCATCATTAACTTTTAAAATAGTAGTATTTGAAAGACAAAAATTAATTGTAGTTTCTGAATAAAAATCTCCTCTCAAATTCAAGTCACAAACAAAAATAGCTGATGGATTCTCTGTTTTGTATTGCAAAAAAGTGGTTTGGTTCTTTTCAAAATACAATGCCAAACTTCCATAAATAAAAACATCGACGGGCTTATCTATGGCAACATACTCAATATATTGCCATGCTTTTTCTGTTTCAATGGTATAATGTGGCTCATTTTCAATAAATTTAACACTTACAAAACCTGTAGGATGATTTTTATCGAAAGAAATTCCTTGTTCAATATTTTCATTTTTTGCAAAATCAAATATTTCATTACCAAAATCATCTTTTGCAATTTTACTAATAAAAGTTACTTGATTCCCAAAACGTTTTAAATGAATGGCTACATTAAAAGGAGCTCCCCCGATAACATTTTTGTCTGGCAGACAATCCATTAATACTTCGCCAAAAGCTATTATATTCTTCATAATTCGTCGGGGTTAGAAGTTGCATATTCATTTTCTGGTTCAGGAATTACGTGAATTATTGAATCGCTTAATGATATAATAGCGGAACAAACGTAGACGCCTATCTTTCCATCATTATATTTGAAATCTAATAAAGTCAATTTTACAACTTCATTGATTGAAAGTTCATAATAGTTTCCGTAACGAATAATCTTGAAATGGATTTGTTTATTTTCTAGAATTTCAAATTGATTTGTTTGAATATTTTCAAAAATAAAATTATTTTTCACGTCTTTTTCGTTAAATCCCCAAGCTCTAAATTGAACAAAACCATTTACAAAATCAATAGAAATATAATATCCCGTTCCTTCTCCATCACATTCAATTACAAAACCGGTTTTACCCATTCCTTCAACAGTCAATGTTCCTTCCCAAACAAAGTTATTTGCAGGTTTTTCAAAGCAAAAAACTTCGTAACCACTTCGACAGCTGCATTGCCATTTATTATCTTCAAAAAAAGTCAAATTTGCCGTAGGGTTTCCTAAAATAGCGTTTGGAAATGGAAAATTTTCTTGGGAAATTGTTTTTTGATACAGCGTTTCCCAGTAATGATAGGTTTTTAATAAAAGCCTACCATTATCGTCAACATCCAACTGTTTTGGGGGAGGTATCACACGATGAGTATTGACATTTCCACCAACAAAATAAAAATTATATATCAAAAAATGATCTCCTTCTTTTACAATTCTTGCCGCATAATTACCTTGTGGTAACAATACATTATCATGAAAAGCATGATACTCCCCTTTAAATTCTGAAGCAAACCAATAACGAATTTTAATATCTTCACGAATGGAACCCAACAAATAATGATTTCCTTTTATTTCGACCACAGCGGGACATTCAACATCATCGTATACATAAGAAATGTGCAACGGCTTTTGCAGGATGAAGCCATTTGATTCTTTTTTTGCCATACCTATACATCCTCTTCGATAAGTAGGTCCTACTGCACTTCGAGCACAAATCAATAGATAATCTTCTCCTTCAAATCGATATTTAAAAGGATCCCTAAAACTTAACCATTCACGGGGATTATTCTTTGAATTTTCATAATATGGAGCTTGACTTTTAAGAGGCAGGCCATATTTATTTTCTTTCGTCCAATGAATTAAATCTGATGAAACAGCCCTTCCAATTTGTTGCTTAATTCCTTTGTCTCTGCGTTTTAGCCCTGTGTAATACATCTCGTATCCTTCTCCTTCAAAATTTTTGCTAACATGCATTGTCCATAACATATCATCATCCCATTCTCCGGGTTCTCCAACCCACAAAGCATTTTTCACTCTTTTCCAAGAAAGACCATCTTTGGATATTGCATGTGCAATGTAGTCATGATTAGGAATAATCAAATGAAATAAATGATGGACTCCTTTTTCATCTATAAATACATCAACATCTCCTATTTCCCAATTACTAAAACCTGAACCTGAATACATATTATTTTATTATTTTATAATGTTTTAATCCCTCTAGAATACCCGAGGAAGCGGAACTTTTAGCTACATATATTTTTTTAGTTGTTTTATATTCAGCTAATTCTAAACTTCGATTGCCTACAATAATTCCTTTAACCGAACTTCTAAACATATCAATGTCATTTCCTGAATCGCCTGCAGCAATTACACTTGATAAAGGGATTGCCCATTTATGGCATAAAAACTTGATGGCATTTCCTTTTGATGCTCTTTTAGGTAAAAAATCAATAAACTCGCCATGACTTGGAATAATATTTACCTTATACCATCCTGTCCCTAAAACTTTAATTAATTGGTCGTGATTGTATTTTTCCTTATCATAATAATACGAAATTTTAAAAGGATTTTGAGCTACTTCTTCTTGCATTTTTAACCAAGGAATACCTTTTAAACGATTTACAATATCTTCTCTTTTCCAACGACCCGCCAAAAATGTCGACCAACCTTTGTCTAAAATATAATCTTTCCCGTTTGTATAATAAATTTCAGTACCAACTGAACAGATAATAAAATCGGGCAAGGGTAATTGTTCCTCTTCAATAACTTTTTTAACCAAATCTACATTTCGCCCTGATGCAAGAGCAAATGCCATTTTTTCAGTATTATTAGTTAAATACGTTTTCAATTCCTTTAACCCCGGATTATTCAATTTTGGATGAATCAATGTTCCGTCAATATCCGAAACTAATAAATTTTCGACTTTTCTTTTTAATCGTTCAATATTAATATTGGGGTAATGCTGCTTTTTGATTCCTGAACCAGATGAAAGCAATAAATTTTCATTAACTAATGCAACATATTGATTGACGTGACTTAACCAACTATAATGTTTTTGAATATTAATTGCTCCATTATTTGAATAATATTTCCATAGATTTTCGTTGGTTAAAATATTCCTTAATGATTTTTTAATTTCATCTTCATCCAAAGGATTTACTAATTCTCCATTTTGACAAGTAGGAATAATCTCGGATGGACCTCCATTTTTAGTAACAACCACAGGTAAACCAGAACTTGCGGATTCAATTATTGTTAGACCAAAATTTTCATGCAAGGCCAAATTTACAAAGACTCCTCTTTTTTCAGCAGCAAAACGATAAATAATTGAAACCTCATTTTCCACATCATGCTTTTTAGGAATTGCCATTTTTCCATACAAATCATACTTGTCCATCAATAATAATAAATCCGTTAAAACGTCTTTTTCAGAATCTGGCATTTGCGTAATATCTTTACGTATCCCTGCAAAAATTACCAAATTAGCAATACTTTGCAGTTCTTTGTCTTTGCCATAAACATCAATTAATGTATGAAGGTTTTTATGACGATCGGGTCTCGAAAGAGCTAGAATAATAGGTTTGTGCGGATTTGTTAAAAATTTAGAAATTTTTTCTGACACCCAATATTTTCTTTGTTTTTCCTCCATTTGCTTATCAAAATCTTCTTCAAGATGGTAATATGGAACAAATTTCGTGGTGTCAATCCCGGGAGGAATTGCATGGTACTTTCCTAAATTAAAATTTTCATAAGGTTTATATGTTTCGATTTCTTGCTCGGTAGATGTAATAATAAATTCTGATAATTCTAGTGTCTTTTCCTCTGCGGCAATTCGCTCTTTAAACTTAAATTTTCTTTCACGTTCTTCTTCAAGCATACCGCTTTCTTGTAGTTTTTTCTGTTTATAAAAACCCAAAGAATGTCCCGTATGTGCAAATGGAATATTTAAAATTATTGACAATTCACTTGCAACATATCCTGCATCTCCATAATGGGAATGAATCCAATTTGGAAATATATCATGAAGTTTAATATGTTGAACGACACCATTGACATATGTATCCAAACCTGCCCATAATTGTTCTTTTGGCCTGTATTTTTTTCCCAAAAAAGGAATTCGTCTGATGTCAAATTTTTCATTAACGATTTCAATAGGCACTGCATATTCTGAAGAAAGATTTTGATCATCAATTAACCTTGTAAATAAATGAACATACTCTACATCCTTATGTTGTGATAAAAACTCGGCAAGTTCATAAACATACTTTGTTTGTCCGCCATTATCAGCATCTCTCCCAATCTCAAGACCTGTACCTTTAATAAGTCCATGAATATTGATTAATGCAATTCGTAATTTTCTCGTCTTGTTTTCAATTGCTTGCATCTTGTAATATAAGAAAAAATTAAACAATTTAGAGTCCAATTTATAAAAATAACAGGATAATCAACAATTCTGTAATTAATTATAAGAATTATTGAGTTTATGAACGATGATAATGATGCTTCCTAAAAAGCAGTAAAAATCATAGAATACACATATCCGTAACCCTTTTGTCAAACACAATTCCTCTTCAAAACGTTAACACAAATTATGCATCGCAAACTATAGACAATTGTGAAAGCAATCCAATTTTGATAAACGCCCGAATTTCAACAGATGCAGATTGTGATTTAACAATTGATAATTCATCATTGTCATATCCTAAATTTTTCACCCCAAACGGAGACAGTTTCAACGATATTTGGAAAATCAAATTTTCTAATTTGGAAATAGGTTTAACCGTTAAAATATTTGACCGCTATGGTAAACTCCTCAAAGAATTGATACAAAATGCCACTTGGAACGGAATGTATAATGGTCAAGAACTTCCTGCAACTGACTATTGGTTTGTGGTTACCAGAGCCAATGGAAAAGAATACAGAGGCCATTTTAGTTTGAAGCGATAAATATTCATCGCTTCAAACTTCTTAAAATTATACCAGTGTTTCTATTCCTTTAAATTTCACATAAGAATAGACCATCGGAACAATCACAATTAGCCCAATTATAAATAAGAAAACAACTAGATTAATTTCATTTGGAAGAATAAAAGCTCCAACCATAATCAGTAAGCCTCCAATAAACCATAGTTTGCTTGCAAAAGTATGCGTAGATTTCCAAACTTCTTTATTTTCTAAAGTCCATGGCGTGCGAATGCCTAAAAAATAATTCGGTTGAATCACTTTAAAATAATTCCCCATGACTACAATTAAAATTCCAATAAGGGCAAAAATAAAATTGGGTTTAGCGATAGTTTGGCTTTGTGATGAATACACAATAAACATAGCCAGAAAAGACATAAACAAAACAAGGGCAAATTTGAGTTGATAATACTTCCCTCCCATTATATCCATTCGTTTTTTAGGATCGATTTTAGGAATTATAAGCATCAAAAGGTAGGTCAGAACCGGCAAAAGAAATACCATTCCTATCAAAGTATATTTATCTCCCCAATGATCAATTTCTCCTTCGTAATTCCAATGCGTTGGAATTTTTTCCGGTAGTTTATTCCACAAAAATGTCAAATAAATGAAAGGGATTAAAACAATTCCGATAATAGGTAATTCTCTTCTTAAAGTTAAGTTCATGTTTTTATTTTTTAAAAGTTAATATCCATTGCAAAACATCTTCCATTATAGTAGTGTTAATAGAATAAATTACGAATTGCCCTTTTTTCTCTGAAGTAATTAAATCCGCTTGTTTTAAAATATCCAGATGATGCGAAATACTGGGTTTTGAAATATTAAAATGAGCCGCGATTTCACCGGCAGTCAAATCTTTAATTTTCAACAACTCTAATATTTCCCTCCTCGTAGCATCGTTTAAAGCTTTAAAAATGGCATTCATTTTCGTTAGTTAATTATATATTTAGACAAATGTCTAAATACTTTTTTAATTTAGCAAATATTTGTTCCAATATTTTTTGGTAATTTAGCATCAAATAAATTTCAATATGCCAACCGACAGTATCAGCTATCAAAATTCAGGATATTTTTCTTCTTTGATGAATGATTATTTAGATCAAAAAAGTAATTTACACTCTTTATACCACAGATTTCCCAAACTAGAAAATTTTGAAGATCAAATCCTTGAAAAGCAAAGCAACTACGACAATAACAACAGATCCGTTTTAGTTTCCGCTTTGCAAAAACAATATGCTTCTATCTCATCTTCTGTTTTAACGAAACAAAATATCGAAGTTTTAGCGCTTCCCAACACATTCACCGTAACAACGGGCCACCAGCTAAATTTATTCAGCGGACCTTTGTATTTTTTGTACAAAATTATTTCGACCATAAATTTAACAAATGAATTAAAAGCAAAATATCCTTCTTATAATTTTGTTCCCATTTATTGGATGGCAACCGAAGATCACGATTTTGAAGAGATTAATTATTTCAATTTCAAAGGAAAAAAATTCAGATGGAACACCGAAAGCACCGGTCCTGTTGGAAGATTATCGACTAAAGGTTTAGAAGATTTCTTTGACGTATACGCACTCGAATTGGGTTCCAGTACAAACGCAGAAGCGATAAAAAAATTATTTAAAGAATCGTATCTCAATCACGATAATTTAGCGGATGCTACAAGATATTTGGCCAACGCACTATTTGGATCATATGGTTTGGTAATTCTGGATGCAGATAATTCCGACTTAAAACGAGCTTTTATACCTTTTGCAAAAGAAGAATTATTGCATCAAACTTCGCATCAATTAGTCCTTGAAACAGCTGAAAAATTAAAAGAATATACCGTTCAAGTTAATCCCCGCGAGATAAATTTATTTTATATCGAAGATAATATACGAGAACGAATTGTTCTTGAAAATGGAAAATACAAAGTAAACCACACCAAGATTGAATTTTCGGAAACTGAAATTTTAGAATTACTGGAAAATCATCCGGAGAAATTCAGTCCAAATGTGATTATGCGTCCATTGTATCAAGAAGTGATTTTACCCAATTTATGTTACATTGGCGGAGGTGGAGAAATTGCCTATTGGTTAGAATTAAAATCTTTCTTTGATGCTGCAAAAGTGACTTTTCCAATACTTTTATTAAGAAACTCAGCGCTGCTAGCCACCGAAAAACAAGCCAAAAAAGCGGAGAAGTTATATTTAAATTGGACTAATTTATTTTCAAAACAAGCCAATTTAATCAACAGTAAAACCAAAGAATTATCGGAGTTTCCAATAGACTTAACGCCTATAAAAGAGCAGTTACGAAAACAATTTGAAGCGCTTTTTGAAATGGCAAATCATACCGATGAATCATTCATGGGAGCAGTAAAAGCACAAGAAGTAAAACAAACTAAAGGATTGGAAAATCTGGAAAAACGTTTGCTTACAGCACAAAAAAGAAAATTAAGCGATGTTTTGCAACGCATCACCAATTTACAAAATGATTTGTTTCCAAATCAAAGTTTGCAGGAACGCCAAGCAAATTTTTCCGAATTTTATTTAGAAAATGGAGAAAACTTGATTCCGATGATCATTAATCAATTGAAACCTCTGGAACAAAATTTCGATATAATTTTATTGCCATAGACTTTAATTTTCATCAAGACACGGAGTACTATTAACCATAACCAACCAAAAAAGATGACCAAAGAACGTTTAATTTCACTGGATACATTTAGAGGATTTACAATTTTATTTATGACAATTGTAAATAATCCTGGAAGTTGGACTTCGATTTATCCCCCTTTGGAACACGCGGAATGGAATGGTTGCACCCCCACCGATTTGGTCTTTCCTTTCTTTATTTTTATAATGGCGGTAGCCATATCTTTTGCAATGCCAACTAAACAGTTTGACAGCGCTACTTTTAATAAAATAACAATACGTGGATTACGGATTTTTTGTTTGGGATTATTTCTTAATTTTTTTGGTAAAATAGAAATTTTGGGTCTGCAAGGAATTCCATTATTGTTGAGTCGATTAGTAATAACTATTGGAGTAAGTTATGCGCTTTTGGGCAATTTCAGTCTGAAAATCAAGACCTATTTGACACTTTTTGTTTTTGTTGTCTTATTGTTTCTAGCTTACAGCGGTATCGAAGCGTATCAAGAAGTTAGAATTCCCGGAGTATTACAACGAATCGGGATTGTGTATTTTTTTGTTTCTCTTTTGTACTTAAAAACGAATCAAAGAACACAACTTCTAACCGCAGTATCACTATTGCTGCTGTATTGGGGATTAATGGCTTTTGTACCCGTTCCGGGAATTGGAGCAGCAAACTTTGAAAAAGGGACCAACTTAGGTGCTTGGTTAGATAGTGTACTATTAGAAGGACACATGTGGATTTTTTCAAAAACTTGGGATCCCGAAGGCATATTAAGTACAATTCCCGCAATTGCTTCAGGAATAATCGGGCTACTTATTGGACAATTGATCAACAGTTCTTTACCAAAGTTGGAAATTGTCAAAAAGATGGCTATAGTAGGTTTAACAGTTACATTATTGGGGCTACTTTGGAACATCGTGTTTCCTATCAACAAATCACTTTGGACCAGCTCCTATGTTTTATATACTTCTGGATTGGCAATACTGTGTTTAACCGTTTCATTTTATTTAATTGAAGTTGCAAATTATAAAAATTGGACAAAGCTATTTTTAATTTGGGGAGTAAATCCAATGGTTGTATTCTTTTTCTCTGGTATTATTCCGCAAGGATTGAGAATGATTCAATTTCAAAACCCTCAAATACCAACAGAACAAATTAATCTTCAAAAATATCTGTATACTTTTTGGATTGCACCATTTTTCGATAATCCTTTATTGGCATCCTTGGTCGGAGCTTTAATTTATGTTGGAATTTGGTCTTTCATTTTGTGGTTATTTTATAAAAACAAGCTGATTTTTAAAGTATAAATAACAAAAATAGCACTTATAACAAATAAAAGCCTCATAACTGCTGATTTAATAATTTCAATTCAAAAAAAAGTCTATTTTTGCACAAAATTTAAAAAAAGAAAATAAAATGGCTACTAATAGAACTTTTACAATGATTAAGCCTGATGGCGTTGAAAACGGACACATCGGAAATATATTAGCAATGATCACAACTGCTGGTTTCAAAATCGTTTCTTTGAAATTAACTCAATTAACTGTTGCTGATGCACAAGCATTTTATGCTGTTCACGCTGCAAGACCATTCTACGGTGAATTAGTTGAATTCATGACTCGTGGTCCTATTGTTGCTGCTATTTTAGAAAAAGACAACGCTGTTGAAGATTTCAGAACATTAATTGGTGCTACAAACCCAGCTGAAGCTGCTGAAGGAACTATCCGTAAAGCATACGCAACTTCTATTGGAGAAAATGCAGTTCACGGTTCTGATAGCGATGAAAATGCAGCTATCGAAGGTGCTTTCCATTTTGCTGGAAGAGAGCAGTTCTAGATTTTAGAATGTTGATTAACGATTTTTGATTGCAGATTTAAAAATCATCACATAAAAAATTCCCGTTTCCAAAAGAAACGGGAATTTTTTATATCTACTAAAATCTGAAATGAAAAATCTGCATTCTTAAATCAAAAATCTTTATCTCAAAACTACGTCCTTAACCACGTCACGACGCAATTCTTCGTTGATCATCGCGACAATTTTGGATCTTCCATGACTTAATTCTTCTCTCAAAACCGAAGAAGTCAACTCTACATATAAAGTCGAACCTTTCAAAACTACATTTCTGGTATAACTATTAACACCGTTCCCCATCAGGTTTTTCCAAGCATCCTTTACGTCAATCTGGTCCATTCCTGGCTGCAGTTTGTTTACTTGGATGATTTGTTTCAAAACATCCCCTATCGTACTTTGATTATTTAGTCTTTTTGCCATCGCCCAGAAGATTTATTGGTCCAGTTTTCTTATAATGATATTCCTTTTTCTCCGCGTTTTTCAGCACCATTTCTTCATCCGAAAGTGAGACTAATTCCTCGCTCCACTTTGTAAACGGAGTCGAATAATCCAGAAAAACTTGATCCGCTGCAAAACGTACCGTTACATTTTCATAGGTGTTATTTACCAAGAAAGTACCATCTAATTGCGGCATAACTTTCTTCCGCATTCCGCTGTTGTTCTTGCCTATTTGGAAAAAATCATAACTTTCATTCATCCCATAATCCTTATCTTTCCCTTGGTCAAAAACTACTTTTTCGATTTCCCAATACCCATTAATTTTAGAAACATCAGCGGGTTTTATCTTTTGCTGACAAGCAACAAATAACAGTGAAATAAATAAAATTCTAAAGGTATTTTTCATATAATTATTATTTTTAGGAGCAATTTCCTGCTGTCCACTATATCTTTTTCTTGTCATTCTTCCTTCGTCAGAATCTCAAGAAAAAGGATGCCTCCCGACACTTCGGGATCATCAGGGCTAGGAAATTCGAAACAAAATAAAGTTTTCGTTTCGAAGACAAAGTTAAACTTATTAAACGCAAAGAAAACAAAAAAAGTAAAAACGAATTAAACTATTTTATATATTTTTGGTCTTAAACTAATTAGAAAAAAATCATTCGTAAGATGCCAAAAATAATCTATAGTTTTCTAATCCTATTCCTATGTATCAGCTGCAATTCTGAAACGTCAGAACCCACGCCAACTACTGTACCAACAGAAACAATTTATTTTCCACCAGTAACAGGTACTAGTTGGGAAACAAAATCCATAGCTAGTTTGGGATGGAAACAAGCTGCCGTTCAACCGCTTTTGGATTATTTAGAACTAAAACATTCAAAGGGTTTCATTATTCTGGTCAACGGAAGAATTGTATTGGAAAATTATTTCAGTGGCCATTCAGCATCTACCAATTGGTATTGGGCAAGTGCCGGAAAAACATTGACTTCAACAGTTACAGGAATTGCACAACAGGAAAATCTAATAAACATCAACAATAAAGTTTCTCAATATATTGGAACGGGTTGGACAAGTGAGACTTTAGCACAAGAAAACTTAATTACCTGCAAAAACTTACTCACCATGACTTCCGGCATTGAAGATATTGCCAATGGCGATGCTGTTTCTCCTGCAAGTCTTCAATACAAAGCCGATGCAGGAACGCGTTGGGCCTACCATAATGTATATGTAAAATTGCAAGACGTGATTGCTCAAGCTTCGGGACAAACTTGGACGAATTATTTCAATGCCAAATTAAGAGACAAAATAGGAATGGATGGCGCTTGGTTTCAATCTGGAAATAATTCGGTTTATGGAAGCACAACAAGAAGTATGGCTCGTTTTGGATTGTTAATGTACAATAAGGGAAAATGGGAAAACAACGTTATTCTAAATGAAACCTATTTTAACGAAGCAACAAATACCTCACAAACAATAAACCTTGGATACGGCTATTTATGGTGGCTAAACGGAAAAGGCACTTATCATTTACCGCAATCACAAGCAACGTTTCCCGGAAGTATTATTCAGAGTGCTCCTAACGATATGTTTATGGCTTTGGGTAAAAATGACCAAAAAATATATGTCGTTCCCAGCAAAAATATGGTAGTGATTAGAATGGGCGATGCGGCCGATAATGTAAATCTTGCTTTATCAGATTTTGATTCTGTTTTATGGCAAAAAATAAATGCTTTGTATCAATAATAAATTACCTGTTTTTTATTCTTTTTACCATTCCAACAACAAAGAATATCAAACCAAATACCAACAAAAAGTAATAGAGTTCGCGGTTTTTATCTCTAACAAGATTAGCCAAAACAAAAGAAATGATGCTCACTAAATAAAGGTACATCGTTGGTATATTTTTAAAAGAAGAAAAATTCATTGTATTATATTATTTAAAAAAACTATCTACAAATTCGTATTTATTAAAAACCTGCAAATCTTCAATTCCTTCGCCTACGCCAATGTATTTAACAGGAATTTGAAATTGATCCGAAATACCAATTACTACTCCACCTTTCGCAGTTCCATCTAGTTTAGTAACCGCAAGTGAAGTCACTTCGGTAGCGGCAGTAAATTGCTTAGCTTGCTCAAAAGCGTTTTGACCTGTAGAACCATCCAAAACTAATAAAACATCGTGTGGCGCATCACCAACAACTTTTTGCATTACTCGTTTCACTTTGGTTAATTCGTTCATCAAATTAACTTTATTATGCAAACGACCGGCAGTATCTATAATTACTATATCGGCATCTTGAGCAACCGCTGATTGCAAAGTATCAAAAGCGACTGATGCAGGATCACTTCCCATATTTTGTCTTACAATGGGAACACCTACTCTATCTGCCCAAATTTGTAATTGATCAATCGCTGCGGCACGAAAAGTATCTGCAGCACCTAAAACTACTTTGTAACCCGCTTTTTTAAATTGAAATGCTAACTTTCCAATAGTCGTTGTTTTACCAACTCCGTTTACACCAACTACCATTAAAACATAAGGTTTCGTTTGAATTGGAATCACAAATTCAGTTGCTTCACCAGAGTTGGTTTCAGATAATAAACTCGCAATTTCTTCTCTAAGGATTTGATTAAGTTCATCTATCCCTAGATATTTGTCTGCAGCTACACGACTTTCGATTCGAGTAATTATTTTTAATGTGGTGTTTACTCCAACATCCGAAGCCACAAGAATTTCTTCCAGATTATCTAAAACGTCATCATCAACTTTGGTCTTTCCAGCAACCGCTTTGGTCAATTTTGAAAAGAAAGTTGTTTTTGATTTTTCCAGACCTTTGTCTAATGATTCTTTTTTCTCTGGGGAAAATATTCTTTTAAAAAAACTCATTGTATAAATAGTATTAAAAATGAAGTATTTAGACTTAAATAGCCAATACGATTTTCTAACGGTAAATATAGAAAATAAAAAAGCTACTTCCGAATGAAAGTAGCTTTTCTATATACTGCTATTGTAAATTACTTCTTTTTCAAGAACTCATCTACTGCTTCCGGAGTCATAATAGATTCTACGAATGTATATGCTCCTGTTACTGGAGATTTCACCATTTTGATGGCTTTTGATAATCTCTTAGAAGATGTCTGTAACGTTGCTACTGTTTTCTTTGCCATGACTAATTATTTTTTTATTTGAAATTTCTAAAAGTAAAAATCTCTAATTAATGTATTATTTCAAATTTTTAAAAGTAAAAACTTCTAATTATTTAATTTCTTTGTGAACAGTTACACGTTTCAAGATTGGATTAAATTTCTTAATCTCTAATCTGTCTGGAGTATTTTTTTTGTTCTTTGTTGTGATGTATCTTGAAGTCCCTGCAACACCTGATGTCTTGTGTTCAGTACATTCTAAAATTACCTGGATTCTATTACCTTTCTTTGCCATCTTGCTATTTTTTTATTTTGGAAGGGATTATTTGATAAATCCTTCTGACTGAGCTTTTTTCAAAACCGCAGCAATTCCATTTTTATTAATTGTTTTTATCGTAGATGCAGCTACTCTTAGAGTAATCCATCTATCTTCTTCTGGAAGATAAAAACGCTTTTTAACTAAGTTTACAGAAAATTTTCTCTTAGTTTTGTTCATAGCGTGAGAAACGTTATTTCCTACCATCGCTCTTTTACCTGTAAGGTCACAAACTCTTGACATTATACTATCTTTTATCGTTATTCAAATCGAGGGTGCAAAGAAAAGAAAAATAAACCTATAATGCAAAATATTTAATGCACATTTTTCAAAATTTCTTTCTGTAATATTTCTAAACTCTTGATTACAGTTCTATCTATCACTTTTTCACGTGGTTGCCCAAAATTAAATTCTTCAACAATTATATCATTTGGCGTAGCCAATGCGATAAAAACGGTCCCAAGTTCCCTATTTGAGTCTCCTTTTGACGGTCCAGCGTTTCCTGTTGTCGCAATTGCATAATCTGTTTTCATCATTTTTTTTATACTGATTGCCATCGCCGAAACCACCTCTCGGCTCACCACAGAATGTTCTTTTATGAGACTTTCCGGTATACCTAGTACATTGATTTTAGTTTCTGTCGCATAGGAAACTACGCTCCCTTTAAAATACTGAGAGGACCCAGCAACAGAAGTTAAAACTTCAGCAATCTTTCCTCCGGTACAACTTTCGGCCGTTGAAATGGTTTTATTTTGTTTTGTCAGAATTCTACCTACGACAACTTCAATCGTTTCGTCTTCATCAAAACCCACGATAATATCGTGAATGATGGCATCCAAAGTTTTTACATTTTCATCAATAGCCGCTTCTAACTTTTCTTTGTCAGTACCACGTGCTGAAAGACGCAAACGAACCCTTCCCGGAGCAGGCAAATAAGCCAATTTTAAAAATTCAGGAAGGTTATTTTCCCAATCTTCAATTCGCTCTGCAACAAGGCTTTCACCTTGACCGTAGGTAAGAATTGTTTTATGGATAATATAAGGACGCTTGTACTCTCGAACTACTTTCGGGATGATTTCATTTTCTACTAAATACTTCATTTCATAAGGTACTCCTGGAAGTGAAATGAAAACGGTGTTTTCTTTTTTCATCCACATACCGGGCGCTGTGCCAACTTGATTATGAAGCACCGTGCATTTAGATGGCACAAGAGCTTGGTCTTTGTTAACTTGCGAAGCTTTTCTATTCATCACGCGCTCAATTAACTCAATCACGTGGCTTTCGACTTCTTTATTAACTATTAATTCATCTTCGAAATAATCGCAGAATGTTTTTTTGGTAATATCATCTTTTGTTGGCCCAAGACCGCCAGTAATAATCACCAAATCTACCGTATTTTGAAGTTTCGCAAAAGTATCAAGAATGTGTTGTTTATTATCACTTATCGAAATCATTTCGTGAATCTCCACTCCTATTCGATCTAATGATTTTGCAATAAAACCCGAATTAGTATCGACAATTTGTCCTATTAAAATTTCGTCACCTATAGTAATTATGGTTGCTTTCATTTTTTGAAGTTACTGGAGTTTTTTTTTGAGAGTTTAATTTTAAAAAGGAACATCTAAATTAGCACATTCCGTTTTTGCGTGAGGGATAAAAGTGAAAATCCTCTCTCGTCTCGTTCTTAAAACGAGACGAGAGAGATTGTAACGTATAGCCCGACCCGACCTTTTGGGAGGGTCACGCCCAAATTTTACAAATCGAAGTCTTTCTTGATTTCTTTGATAGCATCGTTAATCTGAGTCTTGACGCTTTTAAAAGTCTCTTTTATTTCTTTCTTTTTGCCTTCCGCTTTTGTCCAAGCTTCAATTTGCAGAATTTCTTCAAAAGCGACATTCAAACCTAGCAAATCGAGCGTAGGTTTGATTTTGTGAGCATAAGCATAAGCATGTTTATGATCTTTCTTTTTTATTCCTTCTTTGATTTGCATTAAATCTTCTGGAACTTCGGTTACAAACAAAGTCAGAATTTCATTTACAAATTCTGGATCGTTATCTGAAAGTGCGTACACTTTGGAAAGGTTATATTTTAAAGCCATTATTTTACTTGTATTCTAAAGAGTTGTTGTCCTTCTAAAAATCCTTCTAAAACATCGTCCGGTTTTACCGCAGCAACTCCTTCTGGAGTTCCTGTGAAAATAATATCGCCAATTTTCAGTGTAAAAAACTGAGAAACATAAGAAATCAGTTCGTCAATTTTCCATAACATAAAGCTGGAATTACTTTTTTGTACCGTTTCATTATTGTTCGTTAATTCAAATGTAAGATTTTCTAACGAATTAAATTTATTTTTCGGTAAAAATTCTCCTATAACTGCCGAACCGTCAAATGCCTTAGCTTTTTCCCATGGCAACCCTTTTGCTTTTAATTTATCTTGCAAATCGCGAGCGGTAAAATCGATTCCAACACTAATCTCGTCATAATATTTATGAGCAAATTTAGGTTCTATATATTTTCCAACTTTACTGATTTTTACAATAATTTCGATTTCGTGATGAACATCTTCCGAAAATTCAGGGATTACAAACGGATGCTGCTTCAATAAAACAGCCGAATCCGGTTTCATAAAAACCACAGGTTCTGTTGGTCTTTCGTTCTGTAATTCTTCTATATGGTTGGTATAATTTCTACCGATGCAGATTATTTTCATAAATTTAGTTTTCAGTTTTCAGTCGCAGTTTTCAGTCGCAGCTTAAAAATTGAAAACTGAGACTGCGACTAAAAACTTATTTCGTATTCAATTTTCTAAGCTTAATTGCCGTTAAAACTTTCTTGGTATACAAAGGAAAATCGGCATTTTGAATCCAACTAAAATAACCTGGCTCTGTTTCTAAGACCTTATCAACTTTCACTCCTTTGTGTTTTCCAAATGCGAAAATCTCTTCGTTATCTTTATCAAAAGCGATCATTCCCGCAAAATCAGCAATCTTTTTTCTGGTTGAAAATTCTGAAAGCAATTTCATGTCATTTTCCAATTCTGGATAACGATCTAATTGTGCTTTTAGGATTTCATAAGTTGCCATAGTATCTGCTTCTGCCGAATGTGCATTTTCCAATCCTTTATCACAATAGAATTTTAAAGCTGCTGACAAGGTGCGTTCTTCCATTTTGTGAAAAATAGTTTGAACATCTACCGAAACTTTTCCTTTCATGTCAAAATCTACTCCAGCACGCAATAATTCTTCCGCCAACAACGGAATATCAAAACGATCCGAGTTAAATCCCGCCAAATCACTGTCTTTAATCATGGCATGAACCTGCGAAGCTAATTCAATAAATGTTGGCTCATTGGCTACTTTTTCATCTGTAATTCCATGAACCGCGGTTGTTTGTGCAGGAATAGGAATGGTAGGATTCACTAACCATGTTTTGCTTTCTTTGTTTCCGTTAGGGAAAACTTTGAATATTGAAATTTCCACAATTCTATCTTTTCCGATATCAATTCCTGTAGTTTCCAGGTCGAAAAAACAAATTGGTTTACTAAGTTTGAGTTCCATTTTATATTTTTATAATAGTACAAATGTAAATTTTAAACACGAAATTCACGAATTATGACAAATTAATTTCACTCAAAAAAATAAGGTTTTTTGAGTGATAAAAAAGTTTTAAAAAACAAAACCCGACAGATTTTTTTTCAAAATTTGTCGGGTTTTTACGTGATTATTTATTTTTATAAATCTCTGTTTACATCAAATGCTTCTAGGTATTCCGCTACTCGTTTCACAAAACTTCCTCCCAGCGCACCATCTACAACTCTATGGTCATAACTGTGCGATAGGAACATTTTTTGACGAATTCCTATGAAATCACCTTCCGGAGTTTCAATAACCGCTGGCATTTTACGAATCGCTCCAAGAGCTAAAATCCCAACTTGCGGCTGATTCAAAATTGGCGTACCAAACACACTTCCAAAAGTCCCCACATTAGTAACGGTATAAGTTCCACCTTGCGTATCGTCCGGTTTTAACTTTCCTGCTTTTGCACGACCACCTAAATCGTTTACCGCTTTTGCCATACCAACTAAATTTAATTGATCTGCATTTTTTATTACTGGAACAATTAGATTCCCGTTTGGTAAAGAAGCTGCCATTCCTAGGTTAATATTTTTCTTTTTGATGATAAAATCACCATCAACAGAAATATTCATTCCCGGATAATCTTTGATGGCTTTTGCAACTGCTTCCATGAAAATAGGAGTGTAAGTTAATTTCTCCCCTTCTCTTTTTTCGAAAGCGACTTTATTTTTTTCTCTCCATTTTACAATATTCGTAACATCGACTTCAATAAACGATTGTACATGCGCCGAAGTTTGTACGGAAGCGACCATATAACCCGCGATTAGCTTGCGCATTCTGTCCATTTCAATTACCTCATCACCACCGCTTACGGAAACCGGAGCTGCTTTTTGAGCAACTGGAGCTTGAACAGGTTTTGGAGTTTCAACTGTTTTTACAGGAACAACAACAGGTTGATTACTTCTATTTTTTACGTGTTCTAAAATGTCATTTTTAGTAACTCTTCCTTCTTTTCCAGTTCCAGAAATAGCTTCTAATTCTGCAACAGAAACGCCTTCTTCTTTAGCTATATTTTTCACCAAAGGAGACAAGAACTTTTCAGAATCTGAAAAATTAACTGGTCCCGAAGTTTCGGGAGCAACGCTTTCTTTAGCTGCATCAACCGTTTTTGCTACTTCAGCAACCGGCTCTTGAGCAGCAGCTTGTTTTACAACTGGAACCAACTCACCACCTTCGGTTTCAATGATTGCAATAGTTTGACCAACCTGAACTAAATCATCTTTTCCAAATAATTGCTCAACCAAAATACCGGAAACTTCACTTGGCACTTCACTGTCAACTTTATCAGTTGCTATTTCAAGTACCGCTTCATCAGCTTCAATTTTGTCTCCAACTTCTTTTAACCAGTTTGTAATGGTTGCTTCTGCGACGCTTTCTCCCATTTTAGGAAGTTTTAATTCAAATCTTGCCATATTGTTAACCTAAAAGGTGATTTTTGTTTTCAGTTTGCGAAATTACTAAATATTTTAAATATAAATTACATTTAATGTAATTTTTCACTCTATTTTTACAACCGTTCCTCTTTCTCTGGAATTATCACTTCCTATTAAAAAATTAGCACCTTTAGGAAGAATCTTAAAGGTTAATCCTTTGTTTTTTAATGATTCCATAAAATGGATACTCTCTTTGAAGGAAACAAAATCGTTGTCCAATAGAATTTCAGTTCCTGTGTTACCTAAATTCCATGACGAAATTACCATTTTTTCTGTTTTCAAATCATGAAAAGAAACTTTTTTTTGAAAAATTAAAGCCAGTTTAGTTGCTAATTCGGTATTAGAAGAATAAAAAACAAAAGATTTTGGTCTTGTTCTTATTTTGGCTCGACCTTGAAACATTTTAACAAAAGAAAAAAATACAATTCCTGTTTTCATAAATAAAGAAAAGACAAAGGATCCCGTCCCGAGACTTCGGGATCGAGTACTAAAATGCTTTTTATAAAAAAACTGCATGGCTTCCTGAAACCGTTTTATATAAATCCCGTCCTTAATTGTGCTTTCCCCTTTATAATGTATTACTGAAGTTTCATGGAAATAATAATTCGATTTTCCTTCTTTCAAAACTCGATACGACAAATCAATATCGTCTGAATACATGAAACAATCCTCATCAAATCCACCTATTTCTTGATAAAGATTCCGCTTCATAAACATAAAAGCTCCCACCAAAATATCGACTTTTCCAGTTTCATTTTCCGATAAATGCTGTGCATAGTACTTACCAAACCATTCAAATTTGGGACTTATTTTATACAAACCCAGAACTTTGGTAAATGCTACAAATGGCGTTGGGACACCTCTTTTGCTTTCGGGCAGAAAATTCCCGGTTCCGTCGATGAGTTTCACACCTACAATTCCTAAATCTTTTTGCCGTTGGGCGAAAGCCAAAACTTTAGTAAATGTATCTTCAGCAACAACAGTATCCGGATTTAGAATGCAAATATATTCTCCTTTGGCAACAGCAACGCCAATATTATTGCCTTTTGGGAACCCTAAATTGGACTCGTTTTCAATAAGTTTTATATTGGGAAAACGCATTTTCATCATTTCGCAACTGCCGTCCTGAGAATTATTATCGACGACAATAATTTCACTGTCAATGTCTGAAAGCGCACTTTGCACACTTACAAGACAGAGTTCCAAAAAATAGCGAACGTTGTAGTTGAGAATAATGACGGATAATTGCAAATTCTATTTTTTGAGTTATACTTTATATCGAAAAAGCTTAAATAACAATCAACTATTTTTCGATAAATATTTTAAACTCCAAATCTAACATTATGATTTTTAATAATTCGTTTGATTCAAAATTTTAATTTTAAATCAAACCAATTTACAAAATGGGATGTGTTTATGAAGATTAATTCCCATTCCAACATTTATCTCATTCCAGTTTTTTACTGTTCACTTCAAATGTTGAGTACGTTCCTATATTCCCTTCTCTAAATAAGCGCAATGGTTCTTGATTTTCAATACTGTTTTCATTTTCAAAAATAGGATTCCCCACCAAATCATATCCCACGACATTATTATCGTCTAAAAAGGTTTTAATGCTTTTTAAAATTTTAATATCGTCAATGCTTATAATTCGTTCGATAAGATTCATTTTTAATTTTTCTGGAATCATGACTGTTTAATTTTATTCTCGAATTTACAAATTATTTAAAAAAAGAGAACCAAATATTTTCATAAAAAAATAATAAAAAATTAATTTGCAACTCAAATTAATTCGGTTCCTTTTAAAAGCTTTTTTATTGCGAAACTAAAAATCTGAAACAAAATGAATAAATAAATGACTACAAATATTTATAAATGAACCATTTCCATCAATACTTTTTACACTCACGGTCACAGGATTGCAACAACTTCATTTAAATAGCTTACTTTTGCAAAAAATTACACTTGTGAATTACTTATCTGTTGAAAATATCTCGAAATCTTTTGGGGAAAGAACGCTTTTTGAAAATATTTCTTTTGGGATTAACAAAGACCAAAAAATCGCCTTTATAGCCAAGAATGGCTCGGGAAAAACCACTATTATGAGTATCATCAACGGTTTAGATGAATCTGATACCGGACAAGTCGTTTTGAGAAAAGGAATTAAAATGGCTTTTTTGTCGCAAAACAATAATTTGCAGGAAGAACTGACTATTGAAGAGAGCATTTTCGCATCAGATAATGAGATATTGAAAGTCATTGAAGCCTACGAAAAAGCATTGGAAAATCCCGAAGATGAAGAAGCCTACCAAAAAGCTTTTGATGGAATGGACCAACATAATGCATGGGATTTTGAGACGCAATACAAGCAAATTTTGTTCAAATTGAAGTTGGAAGACTTCAAACTGAAAGTGAAGAATCTTTCGGGTGGACAGAAAAAACGTTTGTCGCTGGCTATCATTTTAATCAATCGCCCTGATTTATTAATCTTGGACGAACCTACGAATCACTTGGATTTGGAGATGATCGAATGGCTGGAAACTTATTTTGCCAAAGAAAATATTACGCTGTTTATGGTGACGCATGACCGTTTCTTCTTGGAGCGTGTTTGCAATGAAATCATTGAACTGGACAACGGAAAACTATATTCCTATAAAGGAAACTATTCGTATTATTTAGAGAAAAAAGAGGAACGCATCGCTTCCGAAAACTCTAGTGTGGATAAAGCGCAGAATCTTTTCGTAAAAGAATTGGAATGGATGCGTCGCCAGCCGAAAGCGAGAACGACCAAATCGAAATCGCGTCAGGACGATTTTTATGACATTAAGGAAAAAGCACAAAGTCGCCGTCGCGAAAACAAGGTGGAGCTTGAAATAAATATGGAGCGCATGGGAAGCAAGATAATCGAGCTTCACAAAATTTCCAAAAAATTCGGGGATCATGTGATTTTGGATAATTTCAGTTTCGACTTTCAGCCGGGAGAACGCATTGGAATCATTGGGAAAAACGGAACCGGAAAATCGACTTTCTTGAATTTATTGACTGGAACGCTTCCGCTTGATGGTGGAAAAGTAGTGATAGGTGAAACGATAAAATTAGGATATTATACCCAAAGCGGGATCAACCCAAAACCGGGACAACGCGTAATTGATGTCATTAAGGAATACGGAGAATTTATTCCATTGATGAAAGGGAGAATGATTTCGGCTTCACAATTGTTGGAACGTTTTCTTTTTGACGCCAAAAAACAATATGATTTTGTCGATAGATTAAGCGGTGGAGAATTAAAGCGTTTGTACTTATGTACGGTTTTGATTCAGAATCCAAACTTTTTGATTCTTGATGAGCCTACAAATGATTTGGATATTGTGACGTTGAACGTTTTGGAAAGCTTCCTTCTGGATTATCCTGGATGTTTGTTAGTGGTGTCGCATGACCGATACTTTATGGATAAAATTGTGGATTACTTATTCATTTTTAGAGGAAATGGTGTGGTTGAAAATTTTCCTGGAAACTATTCTGATTTCAGAGCCTACGAAGACAGTACGGATGTAGCGCAAAAAGAGGAAAACAAAGCCGAAAAGAAAGATTGGAAACAAAATAATCCAACAGGAAACCTAACTTTCAACGAGCAAAAAGAATTTCAGAAAACAGAAAAAGAAATTAAGGATTTGGAATTTCAAAAAATTGCGATAGAGCAATTATTTTCGGACGGAAAAGTACCTGACAATGAAATTGAGAAAAAAGCAAAAGAACTCGAAAACATCATTAACAAAATAGAAGATAAAGAAGAACGCTGGTTTGAATTGAGCGCGAAAATTGAGGCATAGAATTAGTATTCAGTGTTCAGTCACAGTTAGCAGTGACGTATATTAATGCTGTTTAGTTTATAGACCCACAACAGAATTTCGATTTTGTTGTGGGTTTTGTATCTTTGTATATATTTGTAATTACAAAAAAAGAAATCATGACTTTGATATTAGATAGTACTTCTGCCAAAAAAATTTCTTTGCTTAAAGAACTGGCCCTACAATTGGGTGTAAAAGTTACCGAAGCGCCTAATACTAAAATTGTTAAAGCAAAAGCTTCAAAAACAGAATCCGTACTCAGTGCCGAACAAAAAAGAAGTATTGATGCAGGACTTGACGACATCAAATACGGGAGAGTACACACCCACGAGGAAGTGCAAGAATTGACCAAAAATCGTTTTCCGCATTTATTCAACAAGTAAAGCATGCGCACAGTTATTTGGACAGAACAGGCAAAACTTGATTATTGGGAGAATATCGACTATTTACAATACCGCTGGGGACTGAATGTAACGCTTAATTTTATGAATAAAGTAGATGAGGTGATAGCCATTTTAGAAATAGGAAATACTGCTTTTAGACCAACTGTATACAAAGATACTCACGAAGTTCCAATCGTAAAACAAATCAGTCTCATTTACAAAACGGATAATAAAAACCTTAATTTATTACGCTTTTGGAATAATTATCAAGACCCTAAAAAATTAAAATTATAAAAAAAATGTGTATCGTTACTTCAGGACGGGACAGAACTTAAAATATATTCTTGATGGAAAAGCTAATTATTAAACGAAAATTTAATGCTCCAATTGAAAAAATTTGGAACGAGTTTACAACAGCCGAACTGTTGAAAAAATGGTGGTCACCAGATACAATGACTTGTTCCTATATGTCTGTTGAGTTGAGAGTAGGCGGTTTATTCCGATTTTGTTTTAAAGATTCCAATGATAAAGAATTTTGGGGACGAGGAACGTACCAAAAAATTAACGAACCCACATATCTTTCTTACTTAGATACATTTTCTGACGCTGACGGCAATGCTGTACCTCCATCCTACTTTGGAATGGAAGGAGATAAAATAATTGAGTCTCTCGTAGAATTTGAATTTTCAAATGAAGGAGCAACGACTGCTATGAAAGTCACAATGGACAATTATTATGATAGCGCTATGACTGGGG
The DNA here is from genome assembly GCF_015752245.1 of Flavobacterium sp. CG_9.10. Classification (NCBI taxonomy): domain Bacteria; kingdom Pseudomonadati; phylum Bacteroidota; class Flavobacteriia; order Flavobacteriales; family Flavobacteriaceae; genus Flavobacterium; species Flavobacterium sp. CG_9.10. The sequence continues at coordinate 90,788 of NZ_JADOVD010000012.1, read as the reverse complement.
ATATGATTAAAGGCTGGAACAGCATGTTTGATAAACTTGCAAATAACCTATAATTTTTTAAAACCTCGCTAAACGACTGTAATAACTTGACAATCGCAATGAGAAGCAAAAAACACAACAAAATCTAATTTTGCTGTTGTTTTTGTATCTTTGTAATTATAAAAAAAGAAATCATGACTTTGATATTAGACAGCACCTCTGCCAAAAAAATTTCTTTGCTAAAAGAACTGGCTCTGCAACTTGGCGTAAAAGTTACAGAAATGCCAAAAAAGAATGTTGGGAAATCAAAAATACCAAATGAAGTGTCTTTAAAATCTATGGCAAAAACGGATAAAGGTATTGGACTGACAAAAGCCAAAAGCCCTAAAGACATGATGCAACAGATTTTTTCTAAATGAGCTACTGTTTAGAATATTCTGGACAATTTAAAAAAGATGCAAAACTTTGTAAAAAAAGAAACTGGAATCTTAACTTACTAGAAAATGTAGTTGAAATTTTGTTGATAAATGGAGAACTCCCTCCTAAAAATAAGCCACATACTTTAAGTGGTAACTATTCGGGATTTTGGGAATGTCATATTAAACCAGATTGGCTATTAATCTGGAAACAAGACGATCAAAATAAAACAATTTACTTAGATAGAACGGGGTCTCACTCGGATTTATTTTAATATATTAAAGATTCATTTCTAAAACTATTTTGAGTTTTTAATTCAACAAGAATAGCAACTTGTTTTTTCGACATATAATATCAGAGTCAAATTCTGTTGTGGTTTTTTGATTTAAAATCCCACATTTGTTAAATGGGTTTGTATCTTCGTGCTTCCGTTTTGAAACTCCGTGTAATCCAAACTATGCTATTCCAAATAAAATCCTACCTACAATTCCGTTGGCATTCTAAGAATGAACACGCCGTACATTCTCCTTTTATATTCACTTTGATAACCAAATGCTTTTACGACAAAAAACCAAAACCGGAATATGCTATTTTAAAAGAATATCGAAATTCACTTTTAGAAAATAAAAACAGTATTGAAGTAACTGATTTTGGTGCGGGATCGAAAGTTTTCAAATCCAATAAAAGAGAAATCTCCAAGATTGCAAAAACTGCAGGAATTACTGGAAAACGCGCTGAATTATTGTTTAGAATAGTCAATTATTTCGAGCTTGACTCGATTTTAGAAATAGGGACTTCGTTAGGATTGGCTACTGCTGCCCTATCTTTAGGTAATACGAACGCAAAAATAACCACACTTGAAGGCTGTCCGGAAACGGCGAAAGTTGCTCAAGAACAATTTAAAAAATTCAATTTCAAGAATATAAATAGTGTAGTTTCTGAATTCACCAGTTATTTAGAAAAGTGGAAGTTACCCTTAAACACTAAAACTGAACACTACAATCTGAACACTGAACACTTTTCCTTAATCTACTTCGACGGCAACCACCAAAAACAAGCAACATTAGATTATTTTGAATTATTACTTCCAACTATTACGAACGAAACGGTTTGGATTTTCGATGACATTCATTGGTCAAAAGAAATGGAAGAAGCTTGGGAAATTATTAAAAATCATCAAAAAGTAACGGTAACCATTGATACGTTTCAATGGGGATTGGTTTTCTTTAGACGAGAGCAGCCTAAAGAACATTTTATTATTCGAGTGTAATACAAAAAAAAATGACAGCCATCCCTGACTGTCATTTTTCACTCTAATTAACAATTATTTATTGTTTTGCATCTCTCATTTCTTCAGATTTGGCTCCCATTCTATTTACTTTCAACATTGGAGCAAATTTAAATTTCAAACCAGCAATTTTTCTGTTGTCACTAGAAGAAAGACCTTCTTTTTCAACTGTATTTTTTCTGCTGTCTAATGCTTCATACATTACTTTAATCTCATCCCAATCCTCACGAGAATAGCTGTCCTTATTATCTTCGGCGGTATGAATAAATTGTTGATAAACACTATGGATATTATCCTTATTTACCCAACTAAAATTCATATCATCTCCAATTTTTCCTTGACCAAACAAAGCATTTCTCAATTTTTGTTTTGAATTAACTGGAGCAGGTGTTGCAGCTTCTGTTACAGCATTCATATCGGCTTGCATTTTAGCTTTTAATGCTTCATACTTCGCTTTACTTGCATCTATTCTTTCTTGTGCTTTTTCTTTATCTTTTAAATTTTCCAAAGCAGCTTCTGCATCACTAATTCTCATTTGGTATGAAGCATCAATTGCTTCCCAATTTGTTTTAGCGTCAGCTTCCGCAACATTTCCTAATGAATCAACATATACAACATATGTATCTACTTTTTTCTCTGCTTGTTCCGCTTTTTCATCCTTACATGATGTAAATCCTAATGCGATTACCATTGCTCCTAATAATAAATTTTTACCTTTCATATTTTCTTGATTTGATTTAATAATTAACATTTCTTACACAAATATAAATAAAATTAAACAATACTCAACAAATAACCAAAAATTATGTAAATATCAAAATAAATTGTGAAATAAAAACAGATTAAGTGTAAATTATATAACTTTTAACTAAAATTTTATAAAGCTTTTAGCCGGCATTCTATATATTGAAAAACCGCAATTTTTTATTTATTTACTGTTAAGCTATTTTAATTCTTCTTATTTGAAATCAAAATGTAACAAATTGTAAAAAACAACTACTTATTTGTAATCCAAAAGTCTTTTGTACTTTTAAAATCTAAATTGCATCTCTAAAATCTAAATTCTCAATGGCCAACCCATTAATTAAAATATCCAATATAAAGCGGGATTTTGTTCTCGGAAACGAAATCGTATATGTCCTTAAAGGCATTGATTTAGAAATAAACAAAGGTGAATATGTAGCATTGATGGGGCCTTCCGGCTCGGGAAAATCAACTTTAATGAATCTTTTGGGTTGTTTAGACACGCCAACTTCCGGAACTTATATCCTAAACGGAAAAGATGTAAGTAAGATGAAAGATGATGAATTGGCTGAAATTAGAAACAAAGAAATAGGTTTCGTGTTCCAAACTTTCAATCTTTTGCCCAGAACAACGGCGCTGGACAATGTAGCTCTACCTATGATTTACGCAGGATTTTCTAAATCCGAAAGAAATAAACGCGCTACCGAAGTGCTGGAGCAAGTAAACCTCGCCGACAGAATGGATCACCAACCCAACCAACTTTCGGGCGGACAACGCCAGCGTGTCGCAATTGCCAGAGCTTTGGTGAATAAACCTTCCATCATCCTTGCCGATGAGCCTACAGGGAATCTGGACAGTAAAACATCGCTAGAAATCATGAAACTTTTTGGAGATATTCATGCGAATGGGAATACCGTAATTCTGGTAACGCACGAGGAAGAAATTGCTGCTTATGCGCACCGAATCATTCGTTTACGAGATGGAATTATAGAAAGCGATACTACTAAATAGAAACAATTGTCAATTACACTTTTATACACTATACCAAATTCAAACTAATTAAAAAACCAAATTATGTCGAAAACAATTAAGATGCTTTTAGCCTTAGTACTGTTTACAACTGTCACTTTTGCTCAAAATCAATTCGGGTGGAAGCAAGCAACAAGTAATGGTTACTCCTACAAGTACGTTACAAATGACCCTGCAAAAGCAAGGTTTTATACTCTTAAAAACGGGTTAACTGTTATTTTGAGCCCAACAAAAAAAGACCCTAGAATTCAAGCTTATGTTGCCGTAAAAGCAGGAAGCAAGAATGACCCTTCTACAAATACAGGATTAGCTCATTATTTAGAGCATATGCTTTTTAAAGGAACCGATAAATATGGTACTTTAAACTGGGCAAAAGAAAAACCAGAGTTAGATAAAATTGATGCATTGTACGAGCAATACAATAAATCGAAAGATTCACTTCAAAGAAAAGCAACTTATAAAAAAATTGACTCCATTTCAGGCGTTGCGAGCAAATATGCAATTGCCAATGAATATGACAAATTAATGAGTGGAATGGGCGCTCAAGGGACTAATGCGTTTACCTCGTTTGAACAAACCGTTTATACTGATGATGTGCCTAGCAGTTCCTTAGACAAATATATAACAGTGCAAGCAGAACGTTTCAGAAACCCAATATTAAGAATCTTTCACACCGAGCTTGAGGCAGTTTACGAAGAGAAAAATAGAGGTTTAGACAGCGATGGTAATAAAGTTTTTGAAGAATTATTTGCTAACTTATTCAAAAAGCACAATTACGGGATTCAAACAACAATTGGAACTATAGAACATTTAAAAAATCCTTCTTTATTAGAAATTAGAAAGTATTTTAATAAAAATTATGTTCCTAATAATATGGGAGTTATTATGTCTGGTGATTTTAATCCAGATGAAGTAATTGCAAAAATTGAGAAAGCGTTTGCTTATATGCAACCAAAACCAATAGCTAAATATACTTTTGAAAATGAAAGCCCAATAACAGCTCCAATTGTAAAAGAAATTGTGGGACCAGATGCTGAGAATTTAACGATCGGATTTAGACTTCCCGGAAACAAAGACAAAGATGTTATTATTGCTGATTTAGTTGGTCAAGTACTTACGAATGGAAAAGCAGGACTTTTAGATTTGAATCTTGTTAAAAAACAAAGATTACTTAGAGCTAGTGCTTTTACCTATACTTTAATTGACCACGGAGTACTTTATTTATCAGCTGCGCCTACAAGCGGACAAACTTTAGAAGAAGTAAAAACTTTAGTATTAGCTGAAATAGAGAACCTTAAAAAAGGGAATTTTGATGACAACTTGATTAATTCAATTATCAACAACATCAAAAAAAGCAAAATTTACGAAACAGAAAAATATTCAGACAGAGCGAGTTCTTTGATGAATGCTTTTACTTCAGAGCTAGACTGGAAGGATCAAGTTGCCTATGTAAACGATTTATCTAAAATTAAGAAAGAAGATATCGTTGCTTTTGCCAATAAATATTTAGTCGAAAACTATGTTGCGATTTTAAAAAGAAAAGGTGAAAAACAGAATAATGCAAAAATCGAAAAACCACAAATCACTCCTGTAGAAACCAATGCCGACAAACAATCTGCTTTTGTAAAAATGGTTAGCGAAATGCCTAACAATGCCGCTACTCCAGTATTCTTAGATTTCAACAAAGACATTCAAAAATCTAAACTTGGAAAAGCTGAAGTACTTTATGTCGCTAATACTGACAATTCAATCTTTCGCTTAAAATACCGTTATAAAATTGGCTCTTTAAACGACTTGAAACAATCTTTAGCCTCCCAATACATTCAATTTTTAGGAACCGATAAAATGTCTGCTGAAGAAATATCTAAAGCTTTTTACAAAATAGCTTGTAGTTTCAGCATCAATACCGGAGAAGAATTTACAACGGTTTCAATAGAAGGTTTACAAGACAATTTTGAAAAAGCAGTCGCATTATATGAAAATGTAATTCAGAACGTCAAAGCAGATGAAGTCGCTCTAAAAGCACTTAAAGCTAGAATTTCTAAATCAAGAAAAGATGCGAAAGCCAATAAAGGTGCAATTCTTCAAGGGCTAACTAGTTATGCAATGTTTGGTGCTAAAAACAAGTTTAACAACAGTTTAAGTAATGCAGAACTTGAGGCATTAACTTCTAAAGAATTAATGGAAAGAATTAAAAACCTAAATAACTACGAACAAACCGTTATATATTATGGTCCAACTCCGCTTACTGCATTAGTAGGGAAATTAAAAACTTTACATACGGTCCCTGCAACATTTACTGCAACAAGTCCTTTAAAAGAATTTAAACAAACCACGCAAACTCAAAATCAAGTGTTATTTACTGATTATGATATGGTTCAAGCCGAAACGAGATGGATTAGAAACACAGAAAACTATGACACAAACAAAAATACTATTGTCAACGTTTTCAACAACTATTTTGGTGGCGGAATGGGTTCTTTAGTATTCCAAACAATCAGAGAAAGCAAAGCATTAGCGTATAGTACTTTTGGATATTATATTGCTCCACAAAAGAAAGAGCAAGAATATTACATGTTAGGTTATGTAGGTAGCCAAGCTGATAAATTCAAAGACGCGACTGTAGCTATGAATGAATTGTTAAATCAATTACCCGAAGTTTCTGGCAACTTAGATTTAGCTAAAAGTCAAGTTAAAAAAGACATTCAAACAGAAAGAATTACACAAGACAACATTATCAACACTTACCTTGCTAACAAGCAACTAGGCGAAACGTCCGATGTAAGAAAAAAACTATACACCTCTGTAGATAACGTTACTATGCAAGATTTGAAAGCTTTTCATAAAAGTTATTTATCTGAAAAACCATATACTTACGCTATCGTAGCTTCAGAGAAAAAAGTATCGATGGATGATATGAAAAAATTAGGTGAGGTAAAGAAAATTTCATTAGAAGAACTTTTCGGTTACTAATCTTTCTATAAACATTACTAAAAAAGACTATTCGTAAAAGAATAGTCTTTTTGTTTTCATAAACTTTTTGCACACGAATAAAACCGCTGTATATTAGCCTCATTAAAACGCAGCTCATAGAAAATGAAAGTGTCAACAATATAGGGTAATAAGGGAACAACAGCACTTTTTGGAGCTTTTTCCGGCTATCCGTTACAATCTTTTCTTAAAGCTTCCAGCCTTCAGAAGGCTGGAAGCTTTAAATAAAGGATTTCCACTGCTATCCGGGCTAGGCAATCCAAATCACAACAACATTTAAAATTCCAAATAATACCTAATATGAAAATCGCTTTACTAACCTGTGAAAAACTCCCCGAATTAACTCCTGCGGACCAACTTTTAATTCCAGAATTAGCCAAACATGATATTGTGGCAAAACCGGTAATTTGGAGCGACAAAACCATCAACTGGAAACAGTATGATTACTTGATCTTTCGCAATACCTGGGATTATTTCGAAAAAGAAACCGAGTTCAACCTTTGGCTTGACCAAATAGAAAAATCAGGGATTAAAACTCTTAATTCGATTGAGATCATCAAGCAAAACAAACACAAGTTTTATTTGCGCGAAATGGAAAACCAGGGAATTTCAATTCTACCAACTGTTTTCATAGACAAAACAAATTCGCTCAACCTTGCTGAACTCATTCCTTCACATTGGAAAAAAGCAGTTATAAAACCAGCCTTTTCAGCCGGCTCTTATCTTACTGAAGTTTTCGATGTTGCTAATATCGAAAAAGTCAATGCTGATTATAAAGATTTAGCACAGGAAAAAGAACTGCTATTACAGGAATTCATGCCCGAAATTCAAATCGTGGGCGAAACCTCTTTTATATTTTTCAATAAAAAATTCTCTCATGCAGTCAATAAAAAACCGGTAGAAGGCGATTTTAGAGTTCAATCACAGTTTGGAGGAAAATATATTTTGGTACAACCCAGCCAAGAATTAATTGAAAAGGCACAAAGAGTTGTGGATACATTTGATGAAAATTTATTGTATGCCAGAGTTGATGGAATCATCATCGATGATGAATTATTCTTAATGGAAATCGAATGCATTGAGCCTGATTTATATTTTGATATCAGTGAAGGCGCTCTGGAACGATTTGTTGCTTCAATAGTCGAATTAATACAGTAAATTTGACATCTAAAGAATTTTGAATATTCAACTTGGAATCTAGAAATTCAATATTAAAAAAACCTCAGAACCTAAAAAACTCAGAATCTAAGTACCTAAAAAAAAATGAAAGTATATACAAAAACGGGAGATAAAGGAACAACGGCACTTTTTGGCGGAACCAGAGTTCCAAAAGACCATGCGCGAATAGAAAGTTATGGAACGGTTGACGAATTAAATTCCCATATTGGATTAATCCGCGATCAGGAAATGAATGTTCATTACAAAGATATTTTAATTGAAATTCAAGATCGATTATTTACTGTTGGAGCAATTCTCGCCACACCACCCGAAAAAGAAGTGATGAAAAACGGAGAACTTCGTTTAAAAAAGTTAGGCATCATAGAAACTGATATTGAATTATTGGAAAATGAAATTGATGCAATGGAAGAGGAACTTCCGCCAATGACTCATTTTGTACTTCCTGGAGGACACACAACTGTGTCATATTGTCATATAGCGCGTTGCGTTTGTCGTCGTGCAGAACGACTAGCGGTACATTTAAGCCATAATGAACCCGTTGCCGAGATTGCAATTAAGTACCTGAACCGACTTTCTGACTATCTTTTTGTGTTGGCACGAAAGTTGTCCCATGATTTGAACGCTGAGGAAGTTCAATGGATTCCGAGAAAGTAGTATTCAGTTTACAGTTGTTAGTTTGCAGTGAAATACTGAACACTAAATCCGGACCACTGACCACTAAATTAAAACGTTCTTAACTTTTTATTAAAATAAATCATTTTTTACTTGTCTTTTTCAGTAAAAAATTTATTTTTGCACAAAACTAAATCGACAACAGATGTATTGGACATTAGAATTAGCCTCATATTTAAGTGACGCACCGTGGCCTGCTAACAAAGACGAACTTATTGACTACGCTATTAGAGCAGGAGCTCCATTAGAAGTAGTAGAAAACCTTCAATCTATCGAGGATGAAGGCGAGATATATGAATCAATGGAAGAAATTTGGCCAGATTATCCTACCGATGAAGATTATCTTTGGAATGAGGATGAATATTAAAAGGTAAACCAATAAAAAAGTCTCAAAAGAGGCTTTTTTTTGGTTTAAATTTACAGAATTACACAAATAGAAATAAAATCATATCATGAGTTTCATAAACAGTATTATTAAAGTCTTTGTTGGGGACAAATCTCAAAAAGATGTAAAAGCTTTACAACCGTATCTTAACAAAATTAAAACTTTTGAAACTAGCTTAATGTCATTATCAAATGATGAATTGAGAGCTCGTACCGCTTTTTTCAAAGAGAAAATAAAAGAAGCTCGCGCTGATAAAGACGCGAAAATTGCTTCATTAAAGCTGGAAGTTGAAACCATTGAAGATATTGATAAAAGAGAAGATATCTACGTTGCAATTGATGCTCTTGAAAAAGAAGCTTACGATATTTCGGAAAAAACATTATTGGAAATTCTTCCTGAGGCTTTTGCAGTTGTAAAAGAAACAGCAAGACGTTTTAAAGATAATACACAAATAGTGGTAACTGCTACTTCCAAAGACAGAGAATTATCAGCTACAAAAAGTTATATCACCCTTGATGGTGAACAAGCTATATGGGCAAATACGTGGAATGCCGCAGGGAAAGAAATTACTTGGGACATGATTCACTATGATGTTCAATTGATTGGTGGAATGGTTTTGCATGAAGGAAAAATTGCTGAAATGCAAACGGGTGAAGGAAAAACATTAGTGGCAACTTTACCGCTGTATTTAAATGCTTTGACTGGAAACGGTGTGCATTTAGTAACCGTGAATGATTATTTGGCTAAACGTGATAGTACTTGGAAAGCGCCTTTATTCGAATTTCATGGTATGTCTGTAGAATGTATTGATAATTATCAACCGAGTTCTGAAGGTAGAAAAAAAGCATACGATGCTGATATCACTTATGGTACCAACAACGAATTTGGTTTTGACTATTTAAGAGATAATATGGCACATTCGCCAGAAGATTTAGTTCAAAGAAAACACAATTATGCGATTGTCGATGAGGTCGATTCTGTTTTAATTGATGATGCAAGAACGCCGCTTATTATTTCTGGTCCGGTTCCACAAGGAGATCGTCATGAATTTAATGAGTTAAAACCAAAAATTGAAAACTTAGTAAGCCTACAACGTCAATTGGCTAACGGCTTTTTATCTGATGCTAAAAAATTAATCAAAGAAGGAAATACCAAAGAAGGTGGATTCAACTTATTAAGAGCATATAGAGCATTACCAAAAAACAAAGCACTTATTAAATTTTTGAGTGAAGAAGGAATTAAACAATTGCTTCAAAAAACCGAAAATCAATACATGCAAGACAACAATCGTGAAATGCACAAGATTGATGAAGCTTTGTATTTTGTAATTGAAGAAAAAAACAACCAAGTAGAATTAACGGATAACGGAATTAAATACTTGTCTTCAGATTCTGATGATACTAACTTTTTTGTTCTTCCAGACATTGGAACTGAAATTGCAACTATCGAAAAGAAAAAATTAGACAAAGATTCTGAAGCAGAAGAAAAAGAAAAATTATTTCAAGATTTTGGTATAAAAAGTGAACGTATTCATACTTTGACACAGCTTTTGAAAGCGTATGCATTATTCGAAAAAGATGTAGAATATGTAATCATGGATAACAAAATCATGATTGTCGATGAGCAAACAGGTCGTATCATGGATGGTCGTCGTTATTCTGATGGATTACACCAAGCAATTGAAGCCAAAGAAAATGTAAAAATCGAAGCAGCTACTCAAACATTTGCTACGGTAACTTTACAGAATTACTTCAGAATGTACAACAAACTGGGCGGTATGACTGGAACAGCTTCAACTGAAGCTGGCGAGTTATGGCAAATCTACAAACTGGATGTGGTAGAAATTCCTACTAACAGAGGAATGGCGAGATTAGACAAAGAAGATTTTATATACAAAACTACTCGTGAAAAATTCAACGCGGTAATTGAAGATGTAACCGAATTGTCAAAAGCAGGAAGACCAGTACTTATTGGAACAACTTCTGTGGAGATTTCGGAATTATTAAGCCGAATGTTAAAAATGAGAGGAGTTGCGCATAATGTATTGAATGCAAAAATGCACAAGCAAGAAGCTCAGATCGTAGAAGAAGCAGGAAAATCAGGGGTGGTAACCATCGCTACTAACATGGCTGGTCGTGGTACCGATATTAAATTATCTCCAGAAGTGAAAGCAGCTGGTGGATTAGCGATTGTAGGTACGGAACGTCACGATTCACGTCGTGTTGACCGTCAGTTACGTGGTCGTGCAGGTCGTCAAGGTGACCCGGGAAGTTCTCAATTTTATGTGTCTCTTGAAGACAACTTAATGCGTTTGTTTGGTTCTGAAAGAGTGGCTAAAGTGATGGACAGAATGGGATTGCAAGAAGGTGAAGTTATTCAACATTCGATGATGACAAAATCTATCGAGCGCGCGCAGAAAAAAGTTGAAGAAAATAACTTTGGTGTTCGTAAACGTTTATTGGAATATGATGATGTTATGAATGCACAACGTGAAGTAGTGTACAAACGTCGTCGTCATGCTTTGTTTGGAGAGCGTTTGAAATTGGACATCGCCAACATGCTTTATGATACTTGTGAATTGATTGTTGACGAGAATAAAGCAAATAACGATTTCAAAAATTTTGAATTCGAATTGATTCGTTATTTCTCTATTACCTCTCCAGTTTCTCAAGCGGAGTTTAGTAAATTGACAGAAATGGAATTGACCGGTAAAATTTATAAAGCAACTTTAGAATTTTATACGGAGAAAACAGAAAGAAGCGCCAGAGAAGCATTTCCAATTATAAAAGATGTTTACGAAGATAAAAACAATCAATTTGAGCGTATTGTAGTTCCATTTACGGATGGTCTAAAAACCTTGAATGTGGTAACTGATTTAAAGAAAGCATACGATACCAAAGGGAATCAATTGGTTGCTGATTTCGAAAAAAATATCACTTTGTCTATTGTTGATGAAGCGTGGAAAAAACACTTACGTAAAATGGACGAGTTGAAACAATCGGTTCAACTAGCCGTTCACGAACAAAAAGATCCATTGCTTATTTACAAACTGGAAGCGTTCAATTTGTTTAGAGCAATGCTTGACAACGTAAATAAAGAAGTTATATCATTCTTGTTCAAAGGTGACTTACCAGCGCAACAGAATCAACAAATTCAAGAAGCTAAAGAAGTTCGTCAGACAGAAGACTATCAATTGAGTAAAGATGAAGTTTTAAATTCCGATGAGTTAGCCGAAAAAAATCGTGAAGCGGGACAAACCCAACAGCGACAAGTAACAGAGACTATCGTGAGAGATATGCCAAAAATTAACCGTAACGATACTGTTAGCATACAAAACGTAGCTAACGGACAAGTACAAGAAATGAAATACAAAAAAGCCGAAAGCTTAATCGCTTCAGGACAATGGGTACTGGTAAACTAACCGTCCTTTATTTCTTAACAAGCAAAACTCCACTGCGCAAGTAGTGGAGTTTTTTTATGCCCTGAATTTTATCCTGAATTTATTTCTGAATCTTTTTCAGAAGCCACTCCCGCCCTACGCTACAAAGCATTTGGCACCCCACCCTTTTTCTAGGTGCTTGCAGGAGCTTCTGTTAGTCGCTCTGCCACCACCAGAAAAAAGTGGTTGGCTACCTGCATGCGTTTTTCGCTACGGTCAGGGCTAGGGGTTTTGTGATGAGTTAATTACTAATTTCAATTTATAAGATTTTTCAGCGAATTATTTATATATTTGAAAATAAATAAAGTCTGACGTTTATCAGACCTATCTACCCAATCTAGGGGTGATAAGTCGCATTTCAAGACTTATATACAAGTTAGCGGTAAGCATAAGAACCAAACGTGACCCCAAAACCAGATTTAGAAAAATGTCAGTATATCAAGAAATTTTAAATTGGTCATCAAGTAGACCACTATTCGTTCAAGACGCTTTACGAAGAATAATAACATCGACAACGCTAACTCAGACAGACATTGATGAACTTGTTGAGTTAGTTAAAAAAGATTGCGGAGAAGCAACAATTACTTTAAATTCAATTCCTCTTGACAATACTCATATACCAGCAATAATTACAACTAGTGGAAATTATCCAAAACTTATTGGTCTTAACAATCCAATAAACATTGGTGCTTTACATAATCAAGGAAATTTACAATTTCCAAACACAGGCTTATCTGTTATTTATGGTAACAATGGTTCGGGAAAATCAAGTTATTCACGTATTTTGAGAAAACTTTGTTGGAGTAGAAGTCCAAATATTACATTAAAAAAGAACGTATTCAATCAATCAACAAACCAACAACAAGTTGATTTTATTTTAGAGGATAATGGCTCAAACATTAATTTTACTTGGACTGAAAACAGTCCAAGTAATCCTATTCTCAATTCAATTTTTGTTTTTGATAATGATTGTGGAGACATATACATAAACAACGAAAATCCCACAGAATATAAACCTGTTGGAATTGATGTTTTGGAAAAACTAATTTCAACTTTCGGAAGTATTCATCAAACTTTTGGATCATTGGTTGCTTCTTATAACACTCAAAAGCCAACATTACCACAGAATTTAATTCAGACAATAACATCCCAATGGTATGGAACAATAGAAAATTTGCAACGTGCCAATGTTGATTCTTATATTCAATTTTCACAAACAGAAATTGAAAGAAAGCAAGAGCTTACAAACTTAACAACTGCACAAAACCCTCAACTGAATATTACAAATTTAACCAATCAACGAACACGAATTAACGGCTACATACAGCAATTCTTACAAATTGAAGCTTTATTCAACGAACAAAACATAAACGAAATAAGAGAGTATAGAAATACTTTTGGAAGTGTAAATCAAGCGTATCAAATTGCAACAGCAGAATTACAAAATGTAAACACTTTAGAAGGATTTGGGACAAATCCTTGGCGAACTTTGTGGGAAGCGGCAAGAAATTACGCTCATAGTTCAAATCTTTCAGATGGTCAAAACTTCCCGTCCTTAGTTTCGTTGGAAAAATGTGTTTTGTGTCAACAAGAACTTGACGAAACTGCACAACAAAGATTGTCAACTTTCAATCAATTTGTGTTAAATGATGTTTCTACACAGTTAAATTCAATTAACTCAACAATTCAGCAAAAACTAAATTTATACAATTCATTGGTTGTTCCATCAATCGAAAACTTTGCAGAGCTAGAGCAGTTAAATCCAAATTTCAGAGACAACTATAATCAATTTTCTAATTCTATCGCCACACTCAGAAATTTAGTTACTACGTTTTTACAAAATGGTGGGGAACTAAACCTTAGTTTACAAACTCTGACACCAAGTATAACAAGTTTAATTCCTATAATTGATGCAAGGATTGAGCAGAATAATCAACTTTTACAAAATAGAAATGGATTAGTTTCTGAACTTAATGAACTAACCACAAAAGAATTTTTATTCAACAACAAAACGACAATTCTTAAATATTTTGATGAGTACCACTATAAGTCTTGGATATCTCGTTGCCAATCGCAACTTACAACTAATACTATCTCACGTAAAATTGGCGAACTAATGGAAAATCAAGCTGTGAGTTTACAACATCAAGAATTTATTTCTCATCTCAATTTTTTCAATCGTGATTTAGCAAGTAAAGTTTTAATTTCAAGAACAAGAACAAGCCAAGGAAATACATTTCAAAAATGTGGTTTAAACGGCATTACAGATTCAATAAATGTTATTCTAAGTGAAGGCGAACAAAAAATTATTGCATTATCAAATTTTTTAGCAGAATGTACGATTGATAATCGCTTGAATACAATAATCTTCGATGACCCTGTTACATCTTTAGATATGGACTATAGAGAATTAATTGCAAATAAATTTGTTCAGTTGTCAGAAAACCGACAAATAGTCGTTTTTACTCACGACTTGTCATTTTTACGTTTGCTTATTGACACGCATAAAGCAAATACGACAACAGATTGCACAATAATCGGAATTGACAAATACAACGGAATTAGTGGAATTGTAACAGACGAAATACCATACTTAGCTAAAAACGTTCAAGAAAGAGTTGATTCAATCAGAAGAATTTTGAACGAACACGATACTCTAACTTTAACAGATGCCCACGGTAGAGAAACAAAACTTGATTCAGCACGGAAAAGATTTAGAATGTTACTGGAGCGTTCCGTTGAAGAAGTCTTGTCAAACAAAACTTACGAACGTTTTTCAAAAAATATACATTTAAAAAAAGGCAACTTATCAAGTTACATTGTTACCGAAAAATCAGATGTAGATTTTCTTTTGAATCTATTTGGCAGATATTCCATAACCGAACACGATGGCGGAACTTCAACAATTCCTCAATTACGAAGTAAAGTAGAAATTGAACAAGATATAACAGACTACTCTAATTGGAAAAACGATTTTAAAACAAAGCAAAGGACATTTCAAACTACAAATGCCTACAGCTAACACGATGTTTTGCGAGATTTGGGTATTTGGCTTAATTTAAAGTTGGTTTTGCACTTGGAAAACTTGTGTTTAACCGAAAAATAAATCTTAATTTAGTCCCAAACCTCGCAAAGACCCAAAACGTTGTGCAATATTTGTAACGAACTAAAAAAATTTACAATGACAAACTTAATGTCGTAAAAAAGACGTAAAAAAACCGCTACAAATTAAACATTAATATCATAATTTTGAATAATAATTAAAAATAAATTATGAACTCAATAGGAAAAAAAATTAGCGAAGAAAGAAAACTTAAAGGTTACACTCAAGAAGATTTAGCTGAATTTTCAAAAATTAACTTACGTACAATTCAAAGAATTGAGAATAACAAAAATGAACCTCGAGGAAAAACTTTAAACTTAATTTGTGATGTATTAGGAATTGATATAAATGAGTTAAAAAAAATAAAAGTAGATTCAAATAATAAAAATATTTTTGACATTACAATAAATTTAGTTTTTTATATTCTTTTGAATTTGATAATAATGTTTATGATAGGTTACTTAACATTAGATTCCGAAGCAAATTTTAATAGTAGAATTGGAGCATTTCTATTAAGTTTTTTTGTGCCAATTTTTATTGTTTTTTTGACACCCTTAATGAGTAAAAAAGAAAGAGTATTGAAGTTTGGTATAGGCTATTTTTCATATATAGTGATGCTTTTGTCAATACAAGGTATAAGACAAGGTCTTCAAAGTGGAATTAGAACAGGTTTATTCTTTTGCCTATTAATAGCTATTGGTGTTTTATATTATGGAAATGTATTTATTAAAACAGAAAAATAAAACGTCGCACAACAGCGAAAGGTTCGTTGGGCTTGAAAAGCTAACAATGAACCCGATCGCGCTGATATACCACAGTCGTTAGCGCAGTTTTGCAAACTGTGCCCGCAAAGTTGAGCAAACAATAAAAATAACACAAAAAATGTCTAAAAAGGATAAAGCAACAACAACCGCAGATGCTTATTTTAGTCCTTTAGGAAATTATGCTGCATTAGAAAATGAATTAGAGGTAGTTTTATTAGATTTATTTTAGTTGCCAATTGAAATGGGAACAGTTTGCAAAACTGCGCGAACGAATGTCTGTAAATAATAGCGATTGGAAATCTTCAACTTGATTGATCCAAATGAGTTAAACCAGTACCTAAAAGTATTGACCGTGTTTTCAAACTGTATTAAAGCCTATTTAAAGGCCTTTTGCCACTTGAAATTATTCACGAATCATTGTCAGCCTCTTTTTAAAGAGACTTTTTTTTGTACGACAAATCAACTATATTTACAAACTCACAACGCAGTTTGAGAAACTTAGAAGGTTTTTAGACGAACTGACGTTACAGGCAAGTTGAACCAAAAAACCGCATAGAAAACACAAATATTTAAAATGAAAAAAATCATTGCTACTTTACTAATATTAAGTTTTAATTTAACTTTTTCTCAAGATTACTTCGAAGGTAAAAACTTGTATTGTAAATCTGAAAATCCCGAAGCAATGAAGCTTTTTAATTTAGGCATTGAAACTTTATATTTAAATAAATCATTAGACCCGAAATATCTCAAAATAACTTCAAATATTTTCTTTAAAGCATACAAAACTGATAAGACATTTTGTGATGCGATTTTTTTTACAGGATACACTTTGAGATTATTAAATGACGAAAAGGCAATAGCTTGCTATATAATGGCAGACAGTTTATCAAATAAAACATTAGAGTTTAAAATTAATTTAGCTTCCGAAGGATTAAGATTAGGTCGAGATAAATCATTAAAAATTGCTCGAAAAAAGTATAATGAAATAATTACTTTATTTCCTGAAAATCCAGAAGGTTATTATGGTTTTGCATTAACTTCTCCCGTTTTCGGAGATGTAGATAAAGGTTTAGAAAATATAAATATCGCAATTGAAAAATATAATTTATTAACTCCTAAATTAAAAGATGAAGTAATATTTTTAAAAGCCATTTTATTATCTCAAAACAAAAAATATGATGAAGGTTTAGAATATTTAGAAAAATGTTATTCAACTTATAAAAAAGATGAAAACTTTAAAATTCATTATTCCTTATGTTTACTCAAAGTTTCTGAAACTAAAAATGACGAAAAAATGAAACAAAAAGCTTTTAAATTTTATCAACAAATAGAAAATAAAGAGCAAATTCCAGAAGACATAAAAATCTTATTGAAGTTTTAAAAAAACT
This sequence comes from Flavobacterium sp. CG_9.10, assembly GCF_015752245.1. Taxonomy (NCBI): domain Bacteria; kingdom Pseudomonadati; phylum Bacteroidota; class Flavobacteriia; order Flavobacteriales; family Flavobacteriaceae; genus Flavobacterium; species Flavobacterium sp. CG_9.10. The sequence goes on along the minus strand of NZ_JADOVD010000012.1, from coordinate 73,410 downwards.
GAAAGCTAAAACTGAAAATCAGAACCCGATCGCGCTGATATACCACATTCGTTAGCGCAGTTTTGCAAACTGTGCCCGCAAAGTTGAGCAAACAATAAAAATAACACAAAAAATGTCTAAAAAGGATAAAGCAACAACAACCGCAGATGCTTATTTTAGTCCTTTAGGAAATTATGCTGCATTAGAAAATGAATTAGAGGTAGTTTTATTAGATTTATTTTAGTTGCCAATTGAAATGGGCACAGTTTGCAAAACTGCGCTAACGAATGTCTGTAAATAATAGCGATTGGAAATCTTCAACTTGATTGATCCAAATGAGTTAAACCAGTACCTAAAAGTATTGACCGTGTTTTTAAACTGTATTAAAGCATTATTAAAGGCATTTTGCCACTTGAAATTATTCACGAATTATTGTCAGCCTCTTTCTAAAGAGACTTTCTTTTGTACGACAAATCAACTATATTTACAAACTCACAACGCAGTTTGAGAAACTTTGAAGGTTTTTAGACGAACTGTCGTTGGCAGCAAGCGCAAAACCAAACTGGCGAAAACAATAACCTAACCGACAAATGAAAAACTATTTATTAATATTAATCTTGTTACTAACTGGAAATCTGATTGCCCAGAATGTCAAGAAAGAAGATTTAAGATTAGTAACAGAAAAATCAATTTATTTCAAGAATAATGCAGCCAAAATAAAAGTCAGGTTGTGGAATAAATCAAAAGACACTTTGAATTATTTATGCATGAGCTGTTCTTGGCAAGAATTCTATAAGATGAGTAATAAAAATATAACAATTAGAATAAATGAATGTGATAAAAATATTCCTCAAATTTTAATATTGAAGCCTGGAGAAAGTCGGACAGTTGAAATTTATGTATTAAGATCGAATGGAACAAAAGATGATTTCAAATTAGGAATGTCAATAATTCAAACAAAAGAATTGAAAATACCGAGCGCAGATTATATTTTAACAGAAGCAAAAGTTATTTGGTCAAGTAGCATTTATCCCAAAAATTAAAGCGCCAGCAGGTAACACGATGTTTTGCGAGATTTGGGTATTTGGCTTAATTTAAAGTTGGTTTTGTACTTGGAAAACTTGTGTTTAACCGAAAAATCTCGCATCTTTATTCCCCAACCACGTCAAGCGCCAAGACATTATCGGTAATGCGCCGAAAATACCGAAAACATTGACAGTTATAATATGAAACAACTTATTCTAATAGCTTTAATTTTATTTGAATTTAATGGTTTTGCACAGACAAAAACAGAAAATTACAATTTCAGTCATAAAATTATAGAGGTTACTGGTGACTTAAACAAAGACAATTTATTAGACAAAGTAATTGTAACACAAGACACTGTAAATGAAAATGCTCCGTATAGAATTCAAGTATTTTTTAAACAACAAAATGGAAAATCAAAACTAATAGTAACTTCTATTAAAATTATCGAACCTCAATATCCAGATGGAAGAAATGGTTACAAAACAGGAAACGGATTTTCAGATGTAACAATAAAGAAAGGAATTTTGAGTGTAAATTTTGAATTACTACGTGGTCATTTTGAACATAAATTTCGATTTCAAAATGGAAATTTTGAATTAATTGGTTATACAGAAGGTCAATCGAACGGAAGAGGTGAAATGTATTATGTCGATTTCAACTTATCAACAGGAATTAAAATTGTTAAAGTAGAAAATTATGAAATAGATACTATAGTTAGCAATAAAAAAACAAAATTAATTATTCGTCCATTACCTAAATTACAAGATATTCAACCATTTGAAAATGACGATTACTTGCGATGATAAAGCACTACTCCACTGGTGCTCGTTTGCAACGAGTACCTAACTACTTTTAAGCACTTAATAAAGCGTTTGCAACGCGACTAATTATCCAAAATTGATTCCTATTTATTTTAAAAATTAAATACTATCCGATTGCGCAGATTTGCAATTCGTGCCCACAACAATAAGCACGCAATCAAAATAAAATACTAAATGTGATTGCTTCGTTCCTCGCAATGACTTAACAACCCTGACTTCGTGAATATGCAATCCGTGCCCATTCCAAATGGGTTTCCCAGTATTTTAACGGTACCGTTTTCAATTAAAAAAGTGTTTGCATCAAAGACGATTTCTTAGAGCTAAACACTTTTGTTTCTATAAAATAATTAGGTAATTCTACTTATTTTTTAGATTTATCGATGGTATCGGTTTTAATTTCAAATTGTCGGTTTTGATACTCTTGGCACATTGGCACCATTTTTTCAGGACAAACGGTACGGAAATTATGTTCTTGTTGCGGAATAATTTCTACCATTTTATCAATCATTTCTTGGGGATCAAACTGGTTTTCGGCCATTTTGGTCGCTGCTTTCTCAATTTCTTTTTTTGAGGTAAAATGTTCGTCTTCATCAAACCATTGTTTGTAAGAATCGTACATTCGGTCGTTAAAACCCGTATCAAATGGACCTGGATTGATCGTGGCCACTGTAATTCCAAGCGGTTGTAACTCGTCTCTTAAACATTGAGCAATCGCTTCAAGAGCGTGTTTCGAAGCATTGTACGGCCCTAAAAATCCACTTGTGGTAAAACCTGCTATTGATGATACAAATATGACTTTACCTTTCCCTTTTTGCACCATTTTTTTGATAAAAGGCTGCGAAAATTCGAGCGTTGAAAATACATTGGTTTCCATAACCTCTCGCAAGTAATCTACAGGAATTTCTGCTAGGGGTCCAGTGTATCCCATTCCAGCATTATTTACTAAAATGTCAACGTCGTATTTCAAGGCATTTTCGCAGTCGATCGCATCGCAGATATCTAGTTTAATTAATTCGATATTTTGTTTGTAATCGGCCTCTTTAAGTTCTTGGATAAACCGCGACATTTGCTCGAAGGTATGAACCGCTGCAATGACTTTATGTCCTACTTTTGCCAGACCAATCGCTGTCCCTTTTCCCAGTCCTGAGCCTGCACCCGTAATTAAAATGGTTTGCTTTTTCATCTTTTTAAAATTTTAAATTTCAAATTGAAGATACCATTTTTTAAGTTTTATGTTCCTTATTTTAAGACGGTTTTAACTTTTTTTTTATATTTTTTGATTTTTAAAATTGCCATTTCTAGGCTCGATTAGTTTACAAGAAGCAAATATAAGTGTTACTATTTCCATGTGATTGTTTGAATATTGATCTAGTCGGAAATTAATAATTCCTTTTTCAGAATAAGCTTTCGCTTGTTTCAAATATTCTAAAGTGTGATAATAATCTAAAGGCATTCTTTTTCACATTGGAAGAGTCAATACCTGTAGTTGATAAATCAATTTTGTCTGTAGAATTCAGTTCAGAACTTAAAATCAAGAAAGTTTTAGCGGTTTACTAATTTCTTAGTAATAAAGCTTCTAAACTTTGCTCATCGCTTTGCAAAACAGTTCCCGACTGGATTTTTCCAAATTATTTTAAGCTTTTTACTGCTTCAAGTTATCTATCATCATTTAGAGCATTTTATAAAATCCATTTTTACTATAAAACAAATCAACTATATTTAATAAGTAGTTAGTATGTTTTGAAAACTTTTGAAGTTTAGACGAACTGACGTTAGTAGCAAGAAACTTACACCAAAACGACAAATATTAAAAAGAGAAATAATTATGAGTACTAAGTTAATTTTCTGGACAGGAAACCATCCGCAATGACCATGTAACTATCAAACAAGTTGCTACCGGTAAAACAGAAAGCATGAAATACAAAAAAGCAGAAAGTCTATTATCCTCTGGAGAATGGGTGATTGTGAATGAATACTATTTCAGATTTAATCTGATAATTTAGACCCTCAATTACGAAAGTAGTTGGGGATTTTTTTTATATTTGAAAAGACCTTAAAACCAAACCAAATGTTTTGGACAACTTTTAATACAATTCATAGCGACTTGCTTGCCATCAAAGAACTTATTTATGATGCCAATGACTATCGCTATACTTTTCCAATAAAAGAAGCAGAAAGTTCTGAATATGGAGCATGCACTTTTGAACTTAATGGTTTGTCTATTAAATTTCGTACCGCTAAGATTACACCAACTAAAATTGGCCAATTCGTTACTTTATGGAAGAGAATCGAAAAAGGTCCTATTCAACCATTTGACATCACGGACTCTATTGATCGATTTGTTATCAGCACCCGAAAAGACAACCGTTTTGGACAATTTATATTCCCAAAATCGGTACTTTGTGAGCAGGGAGTGATTTCAACGAACAACAAAGAAGGGAAAAGAGCGATACGAGTGTATCCGCCTTGGGATAAAACTACGAACAAACAGGCGCAAAAAACCCAAAAATGGCAATTGGATTTTTTCTTAGAGATTCCCAGTGATAAACCAATAGACATGGAACGTGCAAAAATACTTTACGGCTTAAAAAGCTGATTTGATTCCATAATATTTAGCCTCTGATTTTTCACCAACCTAAATTCGATTGTTATTTAAAAATCAATTTGCTCTAATTAACACGTTTGTCCTTTATTCTGGTTATCCTGCAAGGTTTTTTTTAACCTTGTAGGTTTGAAAAATTAAAAACAGACCTAAAAGGTTAAAAAAAACCTTGCAGGAATAGCAAAAAACAAGTTAAAAACACTGTAATTCAATAGTTTACGAATCTAATTAAGATTACCTACAGTATGAAAATCTTCACAGATAATAGAAATTAAAATTAATAATTATCTTAAAAACCTATCGTGATTCGTTTTTTTCCAAAAAATACCGTTCTTCTATTCGTTTAATATCTTTTATGGAATTTTTGGCCCAAGCCAATCTTTTTTCTAAAATTTCTTCCTCAGATAAATGCCAATCGATGTTGGAATTCCGCAATCGGCTGGTTAGGTTTTGAATGATGATGGCCGCTGAAACCGAGATATTCAGACTCTCTGTAAAACCGACCATCGGAATTTTCAAGAAACCATCAGCACGTTGCAAAATTTCTTCAGATAATCCGTCTCTTTCTGTTCCAAAAAATAAAGCACTTGGTTTTGTAATATCAAAATCATCCATCAAACAATCATTCTCGTGAGGTGTAGTGGCAATGATTTGGTACCCTTTATTTTTTAAAGTATCCACACAGTTCGTAATACTGTCGAAGGTATTGATGTCGACCCATTTTTGAGCGCCCATCGCAATTTCCTTGTCGATACTTTTGCCATACCGCTGCTCGATCACATTCAATTCCTGAATTCCAAAGATCTCACAACTGCGCATCACCGCACTAGTATTGTGCATTTGAAAAATATCTTCAACGGCAATGGTAAAATGATTGGTTCTATTTTCCAATACTTTTAGAAATTTTTCTTTTCGGTTATCAGTCAGGATATTTTCAAGAAAATTAAGATAATCAATATCAATCATTGGAATATATTTTTTTGGCAAAAATACTAAAAAAGAGTAGCTTTATTTTCTACTAAATTCTAAAAATATAGGTTCAGATAATTATTCTATTAAGCAGAAAAATTTAAACACAAATTTCACTAATTCACACTAATTAATTCGTGGAAATTAGTGAAATTTGTGTTTGAAAATAAAACCAATGAAAAAGAAACTAGTCGTTTTAACAGGAGCAGGAATCAGTGCCGAAAGTGGTATCAAAACCTTTCGCGACAGCGATGGACTTTGGGAAGGTCATAACGTCATGGATGTCGCCACACCTGAAGGTTGGTATAAAAATCCCGCGTTGGTTCTTGATTTTTATAACAAAAGAAGACAACAACTTAAGGAAGTAGAACCTAATTTAGGGCACCAAATCCTGGCCGAATTAGAGAAGGAATTCGACGTTTATGTAATCACCCAAAATGTAGATGATTTGCATGAACGTGCAGGCAGTACTAATGTATTGCATCTTCATGGCGAGTTATTGAAAGTCAGAAGTTCAATAAACTCAGATTATATTTTGGATTGGTCAGATGATTTGAATTTTGGTGATTTAGATGAAAACAATAATCAATTGCGTCCGCATATTGTTTGGTTTGGCGAGGATGTTCCAGCGCTAGATGAAGCGATCACCATCACTCAAAGCGCAGATTATTTTGCAGTCATTGGAACATCTTTGCAAGTGTATCCTGCGGCTGGACTCATTGATTTTACACCTCGTGAAACGCCCATTTTTTATATTGATCCAAAACCCATAAAGATTCCAAACCTTCGAAATCCATTGGAAGTCATTCCAGAAGTAGCCTCAAAAGGAGTTGAAATCATGAGAAATAAATTGCAAAATCAATTGCAATGACAAAAACAATTGCAAAATCAATGGCAAATCAATAGCGATGAAAAAAATAGTTTTAATAAAGAATTCCTTCAAAAAATCTAAACTTATAACTCATAACTTATAACTTATAACTATTTTTGTGCTTCTCGAACAAACAACACTAAAATGACTACTTTAAACGAATTGAATGCTATATCACCAATCGACGGAAGATATAGAAACAAGACTATTTCGCTGGCTCCATTTTTCTCTGAAGAAGCCTTAATCAAATACCGCGTATTAGTTGAAATTGAATATTTTATTGCTTTGTGCGAAGTGCCTTTGCCACAACTTAAAAACGTAAACCCAGATTTATTCGAAAGCTTGCGCAACATTTATAAAAACTTCTCTACTGAAGATGCGCTTTGGATCAAAGAAACGGAGAAAGTGACCAACCACGATGTAAAAGCGGTGGAATACTTCATCAAAGATGCTTTTGAAAAACTAGGTTTATCTGAATATAAAGAGTTTATCCACTTTGGATTGACTTCTCAAGATATTAATAACACAGCGATTCCGCTTTCTACAAAAGACGCTTTCGAGAAAGTATATATGCCTTCATTGATTACTTTGACTTCAAAATTGAAAGATTTAAGTGTTGAATGGGCGGCCATCCCAATGCTGGCTCGTACGCATGGTCAACCGGCTTCTCCTACTCGTTTGGGTAAAGAAATTGGTGTTTTTGTAGAACGTTTAGAAGAGCAAATGCGTTTGTTATTCAACATTCCATTTGCAGCCAAATTTGGCGGAGCAACAGGAAATTACAATGCACATCACGTGGCATATCCGCAAATCGACTGGAGAAAATTTGGAGGGAAATTTGTGGAGGAAAATCTAGGTTTACATCACTCTTTCCCTACTACACAAATTGAACATTACGATCATTTCGCAGCATTTTTTGATGCTTTGAAACGAATTAATACCATCATCATCGATTTAGACCGAGATATTTGGACGTATGTTTCGATGGAATATTTCAAACAAAAAATTAAAGCGGGAGAAATAGGATCTTCAGCGATGCCGCATAAAGTGAACCCGATTGATTTTGAAAATTCAGAAGGAAATTTAGGAATTGCCAATGCGATTTTCGAACATTTATCAGCCAAATTACCGTTGTCAAGATTGCAACGCGATTTGACGGACAGTACGGTTTTGAGAAACATTGGTGTACCAATTGGACACACTTTAATAGCTTTTGAAGCTACTTTGAAAGGATTGAACAAATTGTTATTGAACGAACCTAAATTTCACGAAGATTTAGAGAAAAACTGGGCTGTAGTTGCCGAGGCGATTCAAACGATTTTACGTCGTGAAGGATATCCTAATCCTTACGAAGCGTTGAAGGGATTGACCAGAACCAATGAAGCGATTGATAAAAAAGCAATTCATGGTTTTATCGCTACCTTAGAGGTTTCGGATGAAATTAAAGCAGAATTAATGCAAATCACTCCAAGTAATTTCTTGGGTATTTAATTATATGATATATGAAAACAGGGCTTACTTTTTTGTTGTTATTTTATTTTATTTTTTCATTTTCTCAAAAAAAAATCATTGAAAATTTTGAAATTGAGATTGATAAGGCAAAGGAGCCATCTAGTTTTTCAAATGCTCTTTTGAGAAGTGTGAAATTTGATGAAGCGAAATTAAAATTCATCATGGTCAAATGTAAAATTAAATCACTCGACAAAGATTTCGCTGAAATTAGTGCGTTTTCATTATTAGATACCGTAAACAAAGTTAGATATAGAGTTGGTGATTATTTAGGATATGCTTCTATTGTTGGGTTCCCTGAAGTAAATCCTTATAGGAAAAGTGAATCTAATGATAAAAAATACACTTACAATTCACCAAAATATGATTCAAACGAAATTGATCAATTTGACAAATTTAATTTTGAAGGCTATAAAAATTTCGAAATCCCTATAGAATTTGGTTCAGATAAAAAACCTGATCAAAGTGTAATATATTTTGGAAAAACTGCTTACAAGAATTTTAAAGCTGAAATGTTTTTTATTACTTTGAGAGAAATGAAAGAAGCCGTTTTTGAACTATATTACAAGAATAATAAGATTAGTTCTTTTCAAATAGAATAATTTGATAAATTTATTATTTGAATTTATCTAACTTAAAAGGGCGGAAAAATAGATAAAAAACACAATCTTAAAGTACAAAGTAATCTTGAAAAAAAATTTACCTCTAATCATTTTACTTTGTACTTTTTTTTTATTTTCCTTTCAAAGTAAAAAAATTGTCAAATCAAGCAAAGCGGATGATCCTAATGTCACTGCTGGTGTTGCCTTAACATTTGATGATACTTTTGTGAATGAATGGTATGATACTGACAAACAACTTCGAAAATATTCTTGGAAAGCAACTTTTTGTGTTTCTGAAATAAATACACTAAATAGTTCTGAAATAACTAAATTGCTGGCTTTACAAAAAGAAGGAAATGAAATTGCCGGACATGGTTTCAATCACTATGATGCAAAAAAGTTTGTTGCGCAATATGGAATTGATGCCTACCTCAATCAGGAAATCGATCCAATGCTGGCTTTGATGAATTTTTATTCTTTAAATGTTACCTCATTTGCCTATCCTTTCGGTTTTAGAAATGCAATACTTGACGCTGCACTTTTAAAAAAATTTAAAATAATCAGGGCAACAACTTATGGTGCAGAAGCTCCTTATGAGCAAAATTGCTACTATAATAACACCCGAGTTTTATATGGCATTGGCATGGATACCACGCATCCCTCTTTTAGCACAGCCTATCTTAAAAAACTTTTAAATTACACTCGAGAACATCATAAAATTCTAATTTTATTTGGTCATAAAACGGTAAATAAAAAAGCACCGGCAAATTATGAAACTGAAATGAATACATTAAAGTTGATTTGTAACTTTGTGAAACAAAATAACATGAAGTTTTATACTTTATCAGAATTGAGCAAATCAAAATCTTCTCCTTTTCTAAAATAAGGTTGGAATTGAAATTATTTATTGAACGAAATTCCATTTCGATGTTATAGCCCCGACAATAGTGGAAAGCCTCAAGGGAAAAAAGTTGTTTTTTGTTGTACTGACAGATCGATCAAAGGAAACTCCTACCAATGAAATGGAAAAAAAGATTTTTGACCGAGTCCCGAACCGTTGGGTTGAAACGAATGGCGGGAATAGCTCCTAAATAAAAGCAAAAACTATGGATACGACAGCAATAGTTACAGAAACGACCCATCACTTACAGCCATTGATAAGCGATTTAGGATTAATACTTATGACCGCCGGAGTTGCAGTATTGCTGTTTAAAAAAATCAAACAACCGCTGGTTTTGGGGTATTTAATTGCGGGCTTTTTGGCTGGAAATCATTTTGATTTTTTCCCATCGGTGACTGATATTAAAAGTGTTGAAGTTTGGGCAGAAATTGGCGTAATATTTTTGTTGTTCAGTCTTGGTCTAGAATTCAGTTTTAAAAAACTGATGAAAGTGGGTGGAACGGCTTCCATTACTGCAGTTACACAAATTTTTTCGATGACCGTCATAGGTTATTTGGTTGGGCAATGGATGGATTGGACCAAGATGGATAGTGTTTTTTTAGGCGTGATTCTTTCGATTTCATCGACCACTATTATTCTGAAAACATTTGAAGAATTAGGCGTAAAAGCTCAAAATTTTGCCGGAATCGTTATTGGTTCTCTCATTGTTCAGGATATTGTTGCTATTTTAATGATGGTTTTGCTATCAACTATTGCTGTCAGCAACCAATTTTCGGGAGGTGAATTGATGCAATCAGTCTTAAAACTGGTGTTTTTCTTAACTATTTGGTTTGTTGGAGGCATCTTTTTTATTCCCACTTTGCTCAAAAAAGCAAAACATTTATTATCAGATGAAATGCTGCTTATTATTTCGCTGGCGCTTTGCTTGATGATGGTGATTCTTGCCGCAGATGTGGGGTTTTCTCCAGCCCTAGGTGCGTTTATAATGGGTTCAATAATTGCTGAGACTACACAAGCGGAACACATTGAACATTTAGTAAAACCAGTAAAAGATCTATTTGGGGCCGTTTTCTTTGTGTCTGTCGGAATGCTAATTGATCCTCAAACCTTGTATGAGCATACGATTCCCGTCGTTATTCTATCCCTTATTACTATTTTTGGGCAATCTATAAGTTCGACGGCAGGCGCGTTACTTTCAGGAAAACCGTTGAAAGAATCTGTTCAAACGGGAATGAGTTTATCTCAAATTGGGGAATTCTCCTTTATCATTGCCTCACTTGGAATGACGCTTCATGTTACGAGTTCGTTCTTGTATCCTATTGTCGTTGCGGTTTCGGCGGTGACTACATTCACTACTCCGTTCATGATAAAATTATCGACTCCATTTTCGGAATTCCTGGCGAATAATTTACCGAGAAAATGGACCAAAAACATTGAGCGTTACAGTGCAAATACTCAGGCTATAAAATCAGTAACCAACTGGCAAATTGTATTGCATGCTTACCTGCTGCAAGTTGTCTTGGTGTCGGTAATAATTATTGCTGTAATTTTACTTTCGTCTAAATTTATTTTGCCATTGGTCCAAGAATATGAATATGGAAATACACTAGGGGCATTTATTACATTGGTATTTCTTTCGCCTTTTTTATGGGCACTTTCCTTGCGTCGTGTGGCTATAAATGAGGTCGAAAAATTAATGTCAGAGCGCAAATACCGTGGTCCTATGGCTATGATGTTTTTATTTAGATTGTTATTGACGACTTTTTTCATAGGTTTTTTATTGAATATATTTTTCTCCCCAAAAATTGCATTAATTGCATTGATAGGAGCTACGGTTATCTATTTTATTTTCAGTAAAAAATTAAATGCGCAATATCATAAAATTGAGCATCATTTTTTATCCAACTTAAACGCTAGAGAATTAGCAACACCAAAGCGAAGTCAAAGTGATTTATCTCCTTGGGACGGGCATATGGCATATTTTGATATTTCAGCAAGCTCGACTATTGCAGGGACGACATTACAAAAATTACAACTTCGAGAACTAATGGGAATTAATATCGCCTCTATAAAAAGAGGTGAGGTTATGATTAACATTCCTAAGAAAAATCACCGTTTATTTCCAGGAGATGAAATATGTGTGATTGGCACGGACACTCAGGTAAAAGAATTCAAAAACTATCTAGACCAGCATGAGACTGAAGTTCCGGATGTAACTACTGAACCAGAAATTGTGTTGCGCCAAATAGAATTGAAAAACGAATCCTACATTGGCAAAAGCATTAAAGATTCGAAATTGAGGGAAAAAACAAGTGGTTTGGTTGTAGGTATCGAAAAAAAGGGAAAACGAATCTTAAATCCCGAATCGGACATATTATTAGAGAAAGATGATATTCTTTGGATTGTTGGAAACAAAAAACTATTGGCAGAGTTAGTCCATAATTAATATATTGAGTCTAAAGTCGAATGTCATAAAGTTTAAAAGTCCTTTAAAACTTTATTTAGATTTATGTAATGCACTTGTTTCTGTATAAAAAAAGGTGCACTTTTATGTACACCTTATGACTTTTGACTTTATGACTTTTGACCAATTATCTTGAATAATTCGGAGCTTCTTTCGTAATCGTTACATTATGAGGATGACTTTCGTTGATCCCACTTGCCGTGATACGAACAAAACGACCTGTTTCCTGTAAAGTTGGAATATCTTTTGATCCGCAATATCCCATTCCGGCACGAAGACCGCCAATGAATTGTTGCATACTTTCGTTTAATTCTCCTTTGTAAGGTACACGACCTACAATTCCTTCCGGAACCAGTTTCTTTACATCATCTTCCACATCTTGGAAATAACGGTCTTTTGACCCTTCCTGCATGGCTTCAACAGAACCCATCCCGCGGTAAGATTTAAATTTTCTTCCTTCGAAAATAATGGTTTCTCCTGGAGATTCCATTGTTCCAGCTAGTAAGGAACCTAACATTACACAGTCAGCACCGGCAGCAATAGCTTTTGGAATATCACCAGTGTAACGTATTCCACCATCTGCAATTACCGGAACACCCGATCCTTTAATCGCTGCGGCTACTTCAAGTACAGCAGAAAACTGAGGAAAACCAACACCTGCAACAATACGAGTAGTACAGATTGAACCTGGACCAATTCCGACTTTCACACCATCAGCGCCATTTTCAACAAGATATATGGCTGCCTCAGCAGTGGCAATATTACCTACAATAACGTCTAACTCAGGAAATTTAGCTTTCACTAATTTTAGTACATCTACCACTCCTTTCGTATGTCCGTGAGCAGTATCGATTATTACGGCATCAACTCCAGCATTGACCAACGCAGTAGCTCTTTCGACAGCATCAGCGGTAACGCCTAATGCAGCAGCAACACGCAAACGTCCAAATTTGTCTTTGTTGGCATTTGGTTTTTGAGTCAATTTAGTAATATCTCTAAACGTAATTAAACCTACTAATTTATAATCCGCATTAACAACGGGAAGTTTTTCGATTTTATATCCTTGCAAGACTACCTCTGCTTGTTCCAATGAAGTTCCTTCAGCAACAGTTACCAAGTTTTCACTGGTCATTACCTCAACAATAGGTCTTGTATTGTTTTTTTCGAAACGTAAATCACGATTTGTCACAATACCTTTTAGTATTTTATTGTCATCCACAATTGGGATTCCACCAATACCATATTCTTTCATTGCGTTTTTAGCATCGGCAACGGTAGAAGTCAACGGCAAAGTAACCGGATCGATAATCATACCTGATTCGGCACGTTTTACTTTTCGAACTTTAGCAGCTTGTTGCTCGATAGTCATATTTTTGTGCAAAACACCAATACCACCTTCTTGCGCCATAGCAATTGCCATAGAACTTTCGGTGACAGTATCCATAGCAGCAGACACTATTGGAACGTTAAGCGTTATATTTCTTGAAAATTTTGATTGAATACTCACTTCGCGTGGAAGAACATTTGAGTAATTAGGAACTAATAGTACATCATCGTAAGTTAATCCTTCACCGATAATCTTAGAGTTGTGTGCGATCATTGCAATTTGTAGTTGTAGTTAAATTGCGTGCAAATATAGACAATCTTAAGCAAAAAAACCACAATTTTTAACAATAAATTGATTAAATTGCATTACAAAGGTATTCCGCCCAATTATAGCCTTTGTTGTTTCCAAGCTATAAATTTTGATTAATTTCATTTCAATGGTAGAATCAGAAGCACCTATTACAGGACTTTCAAACGATCAGGTAATAGAATCAAGGACTCTTAATGGTTCCAATTCTTTAGACCATCAGGATAAAAATAATTTTCTGACTTCCTTAATCGAGATGGTTAAGGAGCCGATGTTTTTATTACTGGTAACTGCAACAGGTATTTATTTCATTACTGGTGATTATGGAAATGGAATTTTTATGGCGCTAGCCATCCTTTTGGTTTCTGCAATTTCGCTTTATCAGGAATCTAAAAGTCGAAATGCCATTGAATCCCTAAAAAAATTATCTCAACCCAAAAGCAAAGTCATTCGCAATAGTGAGATTATAGAAATAGCAAGCGAGGAAATTGTTTTGGGTGATTTCATTCAGATTGAAGAAGGGACCTTTGTTCCGGCTGACGGAACAATTATTCAATCTAATGATTTTTCTGCAAACGAATCAATACTTACCGGAGAATCACTTGCGGTTTTCAAAAATGAAAAATCCGAAAATAATGAGGTATATCGGGGAACAATTGTTGCCAGCGGATTGGCAATTTGTGAGGTGACAGCCATTGGAAGCAAAACAAAATTGGGAAAAATAGGTAAAAGTCTGGAAACGATTGTTGAAGAAAAAACACCGTTACAAATACAGATTGGAAATTTTGTAAAGAAAATGTCTCTTGTGGGCCTCGTGATTTTTGGAATTGTTTGGGGTATTAATTATTATAATTCTAAAAACCTTTTAGATAGTTTGTTAAAAGCATTGACGCTCGCAATGAGTATTATTCCTGAAGAAATTCCCGTTGCTTTCACCACTTTTATGGCTTTAGGTGCGTGGCGATTAATGAAGATGGGAATTATTGTAAAGCAAACCAAAACTGTAGAAACTTTAGGCAGTGCCACCGTAATTTGTAGCGATAAAACGGGAACTATTACCGAAAACAAAATGAGTTTAGCACAATGGTATACTTTTCCTGATGACACCTTAAATAACAATGGCAATGACAAAGGCAACAGTAATAACAATCATACACTTAATCCAATAGAACAAGAGCTTCTAAGTCTCGCCATGTGGGCAAGTGAACCCATTCCGTTTGACGGCATGGAGATTGCGCTGCACGAAACGTACGGAAATTTAAAAATTAATGATGAACGGACTAATTTCAAATTAGTACATGAGTATCCACTGGATGGAAAACCACCTATGATGACACATGTTTTTGAAAATCAAGATGGAACGCGAATCATTGCAGCCAAAGGCGCTCCCGAAGCTTTAATTGCAAGTTCTAATTTATCGGAGAAGGAAACGACACAAATTTTAAAAGCTGTAGAAACGATGGCTAATAAGGGTTTTCGAGTTTTGGGTGTTGGCGTGACCGAATTTCAAGGAAATGATTACCCGAAAAAACAACAAGATTTCCCTTTTCATTTTAAGGGATTAATTGCTTTTTATGACCCACCAAAAGAGAATATTAAAACCGTTTTTGAAACATTTTATAATGCCGGTATTCTGGTAAAAATTGTAACAGGGGACAATTCAGTAACAACATCAACCATTGCAAAACAAGTGGGTTTCAGAAACCCTGAAAAAGTTCTAAATGGCGATGAATTGATGGCAATGGACGAAGCTACTTTAAAAGAAAAAGTAATGGAAACAACTATTTTTACCCGCATGTTTCCCGAGGCCAAACTTAAAATCATAAAAGCATTAAAAGACAATAACCAAATTGTAGCCATGACCGGTGATGGTGTTAATGATGGTCCCGCTTTAAAATCAGCACATATAGGAATTGCTATGGGTAAAAAAGGGACCGAAATTGCCAAAGAAGCAGCAAATTTAATCCTGATTGATGACGATTTCTCTAAAATGACCGACGCCATCGCTATGGGAAGAAAAATTTATATCAATCTAAAAAAAGCCATTCAATATATCATTTCCATACATATTCCCATTATCTTGATTGTCTTTATTCCATTGGCACTAGGCTGGGTTTATCCTAATATTTTCTCGCCGGTTCATATTATTTTTCTCGAAATAATTATGGGTCCGACTTGTTCCATTATTTACGAAAATGAGCCTATGGAGCGAAATCTGATGTTGCTAGAACCAAGACCTTTTACAACTACTTTTTTTAACTTGAAAGAAATTACAATTAGCATCATTCAGGGACTTATAATTACTTTTGGACTATTATTTGTGTATCAATATTGCGTAGTGACTAATTGTATCGAAAGCGTTACCAGAACTACTGTTTTTCTCACGCTGATATCATCTAATGTCTTTCTGACACTCGTAAATCGTTCTTTTTATTATTCTATATTTACGACCATACGTTACAAAAACAATCTGGTTTTAATGATTATTTCGTTAACCATTATCATCACGGGGTTATTATTGTTTGTTCCAATATTCGCTCATTTCTTTCAATTTGAAACGGTTTCAGCCAGCCAAATAGGTTTGAGTATTTTAGTCGGGTTTGTCTCCGTACTTTGGATTGAAATTTACAAATTATTTAAGCGTAGAAAACAGAACGAAAAGCCCGAGATAAGATAAAGGCAAGAAGATTTATTTTACTGACTAGCGTCTAAAAAGTCTATCACTCTTTATCTTTAAAAATGATATTGAGTCCAAATTGAAACGAAAGACTATTGGCTTTGGAAACATCCTTATATTCTAAAAGATTATCAGCCAGAACATAAAAATTCACAGGTCCGAATTGACTTGACAACCCCAATCCGATATTTTTATAGGAGTAAGAATCGATCGTGTAAGTTGCTTTCATTTGCAAAGAATTGAAAATTTTTCTTCTATAATACGTTGTAAAAGCCATTAATGGTGTCCGTGGAGTTGACATTAGAAACAACTGCGCACCAACGGCACTTTTATAAACAGTTTCAGGATTATAATTCAAACAGTCACAATCATCAGGGCGTTCTTCATCAAACGAATATTGAATAGATGAATTAAATTTTGCTGGACGCCAAGTGGTATATTTAGTGTACAAAGTATCTAAAGGAATAGCTGCTTTAAATTCTTGATAAACATTTCCTGCTGAATTTCCGCCCAAAAATTTTGGGTTAATACCCTCCGCATTATAATATCCTTTATAAACAAAACTTTCTACGTCCTTCGTGTGCTTTATAAAACCAATATCCGCAACACTTGCCGTAAACTGAACATTTTTCTTAGGATAATAGGTAAGTCCAGCATCAAAACCTAAGCCGAGATCACCACCAAAAAAAGTCCTATGAGCAATATCACTTGCAATATTTCCTGAATAATCACTTTTAGTATATTGCGAAATTCCAGAAGTATTGAGTTGCAAATTCGAAGAAATAACTTGTTCATAAATCCCCTTATCAGATGGAATTGTATAAATATATCCTGAATTATTAGTCGAATTCAGATTTGCAGCACTTGAATATATTTTTCCTCGAAAACCAAGGATCAAATGGTCATTTACGTTTTTATGATATCCTATATGAAGAACCGATAGCATTTCTGCCTTTACATTCAAATCCCCCAAATCAAATACTTTTCCTAAATAATCTTTATTTCCGTCCAAAGCGAGTATGGCTAAATCTTTAGGCATATAGCTCAAGAAATCAAATTCCTGATACATTCCAAAAGAAATGTAAGAATCGTATTGATCTTCGTCCCTTTTGATCCTGAAACCGCCGTTAAACAGTTCTACTTGTTCGTTTATTGCTGCTTTATCTTTTCTTGTGGTAGAAAACACGACATCACGCAATTTTTCATTAAAATCCACTCCGTTATTAGCAAATAAATCATAGGCAGAAAAACCACTTGAACCTACATTTGCCGAAATTCCAGATAATAATGGAATTCCAAAGTAGAATTTATATTTAACATCAGATCCGGGGTTAGTCAACAAAGACTGAGGAACTGCCGTAAAATTATATAAAAGTTGTTTGTTTTGGGAAATACTGTTAACCGAAACCAATAGAATAAAAAGCAATATTATTTTTCTCATTGTATAACTAAATAAGCGGTAACACTTGAACGTAATTTAATACTTCCCGAACTGTTTTCAGTTAATATTGGGCCTGGTAGCATTCTCAGAACGAAAGACATTTTAGTGGTACTTTTTAATAAATTAAGTTTTGTGTTTTGAAAAATTTCGGTTTTTGTTACAACATTAGTTCCCCCAGTATAAGCAGGAATAAAAAAGTTCATAGAATAAAGAGGTTGATTGTTTTTATCAATTAAAACGATATCCAAAACATAAGCTCTATTTATGGTGTTATTAATTTCAAAAAAGAAATCGGCTCGATTTAAATTATCTCTGAAAAAAGCATCGTTAAAGACATCAATTGTTGGAGAGTCCACTGATATAATTTGTTCTATTCCATTGGTTACAAATTGATTTGCCGGAACATCAAAACTAGCCAGATTCGTAACAAAAATAGGTTCTAACTTTACTGTATTAACTTGATTAAAATCTAAGTCGCTTGAACAGGAAAAGAAGAATATAGAGAGAAGAAATATTCCTAAAATTCTATTGAAAGGCACTGGTTTCATTGTTAAATTTATTAAAATCAATCTGTAAATAATTGTATTACCAACGCACCAATTACCTACTTATTATTTTAAATACCAAATGTTAATAAAGGCTTAAAGCTATTCATTGACTAGTGAAATTCACCAAACAATTTAGAAGCCTCATTATAAGCACTTTCAAAACTCATCGGACTTAAATTTGTATTTTCTTTTTTGGAAGTAAAGTAGGACAATAATTTCTCTGTAGGCATATTACCCGTCAAATCATCAGTGGCCATTGGACAACCACCAAAACCCTGAATCGCACCATCATATCTGCGGCAACCTGCGTTGTAAGCGGCGTCAATTTTCTCAAACCATTTATCTGGTGTCGTATGAAGATGGGCTCCAAACTCAATTTTAGGATATTTTGGAATTAAATTCGAAAATAAATACCCAATTACATCAGGTGTCGAACTTCCCACAGTATCAGAAAGTGAAAGGATTTTCACGCCCATATCAGATAATTTTTGGGTCCACTCCCCTACTATTTCCGTGCTCCATGGATCACCATAAGGATTTCCAAAACCCATAGAAAGATAGGCCACCACTTCTTTATTACTTTTATAGGCAATTTCCAGAATTTCCTGCAAAGTGATTAATGATTCAGCAATAGTTTTATGGGTATTTCGCATCTGAAAATTTTCGGAAATCGAAAACGGGAAACCTAAATATTGTATTTCAGCGTGTTCTGATGCCAAAATTGCCCCTTGCGTATTTGCAATTATTGCCAATAATTTACTTCGGGTTTTTGACAAATCTAGTTGTGCCAACAATTCCGCCGTATCCTGCATTTGCGGAATAGCTTTTGGCGAAACAAAACTACCAAAATCAATGGTATCAAAACCGACACGCAATAAGGACTGGATATAGGCTACTTTTCTAGCAGTAGGAATAAATGGTTTTATGCCTTGCATGGCATCACGTGGACATTCTATAATTTTTATTGGCTCCATAGAAAGCCAAAGATAAGAAAAGTTGCAAAGTTGCAAAGTTTCTGACTTACAAAGTTTTTATGAATTCAAAAAAAGAATGTACACTCAAAATATTAGATGGTTTTAGGATAAATTTCAACCTTATTTAGTTTTGGTTTTCCCAAATTTCCCCAAATTTTAGAATAATCCAAATTACTTAATTCTTTCTAAAATTTCCTTGTTTATGGCTTTCACCAATGCAGGACCTTCATATATAAATCCAGTATACAGTTGCACTAAACATGCTCCTGCTTCCAGCTTTTCAATTGCGTCAGCGGCAGAATGGATTCCACCTACTCCAATAATAGGAAAGGCTTTTTTACTGTTTTGAGATAAAAATCGGATTACTTCAGTGGAACGTTGCGATAATGGTTTTCCTGACAGACCGCCCATTTCCGTTTTGTTTTCGGATTGTAATCCTTCGCGGGAAATCGTTGTATTTGTAGCAATAACTCCAGCAATTTTAGTTTCTTTAATGATATCAATAATATCTAGTAATTGCTCATCAGTCAAATCAGGAGCAATTTTCAAAAGAATCGGCTTTTGTTTTGGCTTAGCCAAATTCTTATTTTGCAATGTTTGCAACAATTGAGTCAATGGTTCTTTATCTTGCAAGGCACGAAGATTTGGCGTGTTTGGCGAACTTACGTTGACTACAAAATAATCAACATAATCAAACAAAGCTTCAAAACAAATTTCATAATCTGAAGTGGCATCTTCATTTGGTGTCAATTTATTTTTACCAATATTCCCTCCAATCAATACGCCTGTATTTTTTTTCAATCGTTCAACTGCTTCAAGAACACCACCATTATTAAAACCCATTCGGTTTATGATTGCGCTATCTTCTTTAAGGCGAAACAACCGTTTTTTTGGATTTCCTTCTTGCCCTTTTGGCGTAAGAGTTCCTATTTCGATAAATCCAAAACCAAAATTTGACAATTCTTTATACAACTTGGCGTCTTTATCAAAACCAGCTGCCAATCCAACCGGGTTTTTAAATTTTAATCCAAAAACTTCGGTTTCTAACCGTGGATCATTGATGTCATAGAGCGATTTAAAAAGGGACGAAAATCCCGGAATTTTAGATAAAAATCTAATAAGTGAAAAAGTGAAATAATGAACTTTTTCCGGATCAAACCAAAAAAGTATGGGACGAATTATTAATTTATACATGATTGTTGTGTTGCTGCTGCAAAAATAGAACTATCTACTCGATAATTAAATATTTGCAAATTAATTTAATAAATGAATTCTATTTTTCATAGAATTAATCTGAATAATTAATTATAAATCACTAATTTTAAGCATCTTATGTTATTTTAAATTGAATCAACCTTAAATATTTAATTATTAAACTTTAAAAAAATGAGAAAAAATTTAAATTTCCAGAAATTCTTGTCTGTTTGCATCGCTATTGTCAGCTGTATGTTTATTTCAACAAGTTGTAATTCTCAAAAAAAAGAGAATAAAGAAACTTTCAATATGGCAGTTGCCAAAAAAGCTGTTGAGAAACAAAACACAATTTTTACTGAGGCAATGAACAAAAGCGACTCGATAGCTGCAGCCAATTGCTACGCTACAGATGCAAAATTTATGCAGCCTAATGCAAAAGCTGCTGTTGGCAAAAATAATATTCTTCACGTAATGTCGGCTTTTATGAAAATGGGAATGCCAAAACTCAGTTTGAAAACCATAGATGTTTGGGGAAATAGTGATTTGCTCTTATCCGAAGATGAATGGACATTTACCGATAAAGACGGAAAAGAATTAGACCGAGGAAAGTCGTTAGTCGCTTGGAAAATGGAAGATGGAAAATGGAAAATGTTCCGTGACTGCTATAATTCTGATATGCCAATGCCACAAGCTAAATAAATTTATCCGTTTTCAGCAATGAATAATAAAATTATCAAAACTTTAAATTATATACCATGTTGGCTAACTAATCTGAAGTTTCTACTACGGCATTAAAATAAAAAAACCGAACCCATAAAATAACTGAGTTCGGTTTTTTTAATTTCAACTTTTAAAATAAAATGCAGCTTCAAATTTTAAATCTTTCTACTTTTTGTTCATTTTTTCTTTTTCCATTTCCATTTTAGATTTGGTTTTCATCATCATCATTCCATTCATATCCATCATTTGACCGTTTTCAATCATCATAGATTTTCCGTTTTTCATTTTCACCATTCCGCTAGGAGAAACTACTGAACCATTACTTAATTTCATATCTTTTTGCATCATCATCATTTTCCCATTTTTCATCATCATCATCTTCCCATTTTTCATGTGCACATAATCATTCATTTTGTCCATCATCATTCCATTCATAGCGATCATGTCCCCGTTTTTCATCATCATGGATTTTCCATTTTTCATTTTCACCATTCCGCTAGGGTAAACCATTGTGCCGTTACTCATTGTCATTTCTCTATTCATCATCATCATTTTACCGTCCTTTACCATCATCATTTTACCGTCACTCATCATTACATGGTCCTTAATTTGCACAATTTTTGAATCATCCACCTTATTTTTATCAATTTTGCTCTCATGAGCCATCACTCCCATGGAGAAAAAAGCAACCACCAATAACACAAATAAATTTTTCATAACTTTTTGATTTTAAATTATTTAATTTTTTTTTTGACATATTAAAATTACAAAAAAAGTATATCAATTTACTGAAAAATAAAATTATAAAAATAATTTTAAAAACTGATGTTTAACAGCGTAGCCAATCATAGTCAAAAGTGCACAATTAACAATATTCTATTATTGTTATACATTATCAATTTTGTGCTTTAATCTAACTTTAACTAGAAAAAATATAATTACGGTTATAATTATCATAAAAACTACAAAGATGGAGTGTCTGAATATTTCAAGTTCATTTAAAAAATATTCCAAACAATGATGAAATAATAAGCTAGCTGCGATGTAATTAGACATCCATGCATCTCTTTCTCCTTTGGTTAAATCCCCGAGTAATTTTTTACCTGTTTCGGTATATTTGGCATTTACAAATTCGACAGTTCGAACTTTTGTTTCGCTCGCAGTTAATAGTGGAGTTTCCATCGATTTTTCTTTTTTACAAACTACCTATATAGTAAAGCACAAAGCAAATAAAAGTATCTTTTTCATAATTTAAAAATTGAAGTTAATAATCTAAAAATTAAAAAAAGATCTGGGAAATTTAGGATTAAATTTAGCAATAAAAATTGACATATCACTTGCATTTTTTAAATTTATATTTTTTAAATATCTGAATATCAATTTTTTATAAAAAAATTAATGACTCTAAAAATAAAAAATGTCGATTTTAAAAAAGATCAAACAAAAAAAATTATAAATACTAATGAAGATGGCATTTAATTCTGACAAAACGGTATGATTTTAGTGTCGAATACCTTAAATTAGCATTGGAAAATTAATACAATTACCAATTTTATAAACAACTACTTAATATCATGAAAATTAAAATTACGATTAGCTTACTCTTCTTCTTTAGCGTTCAACTTTTTTTTGCACAAGCTGTCAAAAATGACTCTCTTCATTTCGCTGCGAATACCACGGTAATAACCACGATTACAACAACAAAAGACACTCTTAAAGTTACAGGAACTGGAATACTATTAAACAAAGACAACATCGCATTAAAAGAAGATGAAAGAGCTTTGAATGACAGATTAAGAGCTGAAAAAAAAGCACTAAAAGATGCTAAAAGAAGTGAGAACGAAAAAAAGGATTTTGAAAAAAAGCAAAGACGTTTTGAAAGACAACAAGACAAAATTGCCTCAAACGAAAGTTCTGTTGCTAAATTAAAAAGTAAACTTGCAAAAGAAAAAGAAAATTTTTCGAAACTTTCGGGAAGATTAGAATCAAAGAAAGCAAGAGGAAAACTTTCATCTACCAAAATTGAAAAAGAAAACATCAAAATAAGCAAAAGCCAGATAAAAATTAACAAATTAGAAGATGATTTGGAAAAAGCTGGAAATAAGCTCACTAAAAGCAGAAAATAGCAAATACCACCTTCGGGTGGTTTTTTTTTTGTGTAAAGAGAAACATCCCGAAGATAAATTATTTCTAATAGTAACTCTTTGCACTGATTTCAAAATTAGAGAAAAAGACAAAATTTAGTTCGAGAGCCACCAGAAAATGCTCCTAAAAAAATGATTACATTTGCATAAAAAAATAAAAGATGCAACATATTATAGATCGATTTATCAGCTATGTAACCATCGATACAGAATCTGACGCCAACTCTGAAACCACGCCAAGTACAGCCAAACAATGGGATCTGGCCAATAAACTCGTTGAGGAATTGAAAACTATTGGGATGCAAGACGTAACAATAGATGACAAAGCATACATCATGGCTACCTTGCCAAGTAATGTTATTCATGAAGTACCAACTATTGGATTCATTTCACACTTTGACACTACACCCGATTTTACCGGAGCCAATGTAAAACCTCAAATTATTCCTAATTATGATGGTAAAGACATTGTGTTAAATGCAGAACAAAATATTATATTATCACCTAATTATTTTAAAGATTTGTTATTGTACAAGGGACAAACGTTGATTACAACTGACGGCACAACCTTGTTAGGTGCCGATGATAAAGCTGGAATAACCGAAATTGTTACCGCAATGGAGTTCCTAATTAAAAATCCAGAAATCAAACACGGAAAAATCAGAGTAGGTTTTACACCTGATGAAGAAATTGGTCGTGGTGCACATCATTTTGATGTAGATAAATTCGGAGCTGAATGGGCGTATACTATGGATGGTAGCCAAATAGGTGAACTGGAATATGAGAATTTTAATGCGGCTGGTGCCAAAATTATTTTGAAAGGAAAAAGTGTTCACCCTGGCTATGCCAAAGGAAAGATGATTAATTCCATGTTGATTGCCAATGATTTCCTCAATCAACTGCCTCTAGGTGAAACTCCAGAAGAAACTAAAGGATACGAAGGATTTTTTCATGTACACCATTTAACCGGAAGTATTGAAGAAACAGTTTTGGAACTTATTATAAGAGATCATAACAAGAAAAAATTTGAAAAACGTAAAGAATTAATTGAGAAAATTACCAAAAAAATCAATAAAAAATTTGCGAAACAATTTGGTGAGGATATTGTTGTAACCGAAATAAAAGACCAATATTACAATATGAAAGAAAAGGTATTGCCTGTAAAACATATTGTAGATATTGCAGAGAAAGCCATGAAAGAAATAGGTATTAAACCGCTTATTAAGCCCATTCGAGGCGGAACTGACGGTTCTCAATTATCTTATAAAGGATTGCCTTGTCCTAATATTTTTGCGGGTGGACATAATTTTCACGGGAAATACGAATACGTTCCAGTAGAAAGCATGCAAAAAGCAGTTGAAGTAATTGTAAAAATTGCGGAATTAACAGCAATTGGCGATTTCTCTAAAAGTAAATAATGATAATTTAGTAACATCTGAAATTTAGTTTCTTATTCGCGACAAAATCAATAATTTGTCAAAAAAAATAAACAGAAGTGTATCAATACATATCGAATATATCATAAATACAAAGGAAAAAAAAGTCTCATGAAAATGAGACTTTTTTTTTGCATATTTTCGGAGTATTCAACAAATGATTTCATCATTTCCTCTTTACATCGAATCTTACATACATTAAAATCACTAAAACTACATTAATTAAAAAAACACCTTTTGAAAAAATAAACAAACTTAACATTGGCGCACCAATAAAAATGCTTAAATTTAATAACATTTTATTAACCATTCGTTAATACCTGTGGTAATCAATTTTATTCATGTTAAAAAAATAATTTAAAATAATACGTAACGTTATGGTAGTAAAAAAAGAAGAAACTGAAGTACAAAAAGCGCCTGAAGTAATTGAGTCAGTTAGTCCAATTAAAACTAACAAAATAACAGCAGCTAGTGCAACTGGACAACCTAGTGTAGTTGTTGAAAATACTTCTACAGAAAAAAAAGTCCCAGTAAAAGCACCTGCAAAAATTCCAACAAAAGTAGCGGTAAAAGTCCCAATAAAAGCGCCAGTAGAAGATAAGACGGCTAACGAAGCGGGCGAAAATTCTATTGATGAAACTAAAGAACTAGATAAAAAAAAGAAGAAAAAAAGCAAAACTGACATGAAACAAAAATCAAAAGACAAGGCTAAAAAGGCCGATGCAAAAGAAAAAGCGAAACAAAAAGCTAAGGCAAAAGCGAAAAAAGCAAAAAAAGCAAAAAAAGACAAAGCAAAAAAAGCTAAGGTAAAAGCGAAAATAAAAGCGAAAAAAGCCAAAGCAAAATCTAAAAAAGCGAAGAAAAATAAAAAGAATAAAAAATAATCTACTTATTTTCTTTAAAAAAGTCCCAATCCGAAATATCGGTTGGGACTTTTTTATAAATATAAAAACTGAATTATTTTTTTACTACTGCAGTATTTAGAGCCGCACTCATTTCCATTGAAATAGCGGAACGCTCCATTTTTAATTTTCCTGACATAGTCTCAACAATAACCGTTGTATCCCCAAGCTCAGAAACTTTTCCATGAAGACCACTTTTTGTAATAATCTTATCGCCTACTTTCAAAGTACTTTCAAATTCTTTTTCGCTTTTAGCTTTCTTTTGTTGTGGTCTAATCATGAAGAAATAAATCACCACAAACATTAATAGAAACGGCGCAAATTGAGTTAATTGTCCCATAATTTTAAATTCTCTTTTTTTGTTTATAAATATTACATTAAACCACGACCGGCTTTAATCATTTTTTTATTAGCCTGCAGCTCTTTTACTAAATTATCTAAAATTCCGTTGATAAAAATACTACTTTTTGGAGTAGAATACTCTTTAGCAACTTCTAAATATTCGTTAAGCGTAACTTTTACTGGAATCGATGGAAATTTTAGAAATTCACAGATAGCCATTTTAAGAATAATGGTGTCAATTTCAGCAATTCTGTCGCTGTCCCAATTTGGCGTTTTATCAACATATTCTTTAGCAAATTCCGTTTCATTCAAGACCGTTTTTCTAAACAAATCTCTAACAAAATCTTTGTCCTCGTTGTCTTTATACAATTTTGGAACTCTGAAATTGTCATTTTCACCAGATTTAATAGCTTTCAGTTGTTTGATGATATGAGTATTAACCAATGGAATATCGTCCACCCAAGTTAATTTATCATCTTCTAAATATTCATATAATTTTTCATTAGGGACAATTACATCCATAAATAAATCAACAATAAACTGTTTATCTTCTTCGAATGTGTTGATTGAATTGCTCATGTATTTTCCATACAACTCACTTGACTTTATATCATTAAGAAGTAATAAAATATAATCATCGTTCAATGTCCAATTGTCAATTTTACGATTTTCAAGAGCAATACTTAGTGAATTGTTTTCTGAAAGAATTTGAAAAATACTATTTTTAATAAATTTTTCATTTGGCTTACGCTCTTCTGGAGTGGCAAGATGTTTCAGAGACGATTTATGTAAAAAGATCGTTTCTTTTTTACAAATTTCAATCAGGGAAGAAAGCATTATTAGGTATAAATCTTGAATATTGTCGATACTATAAAAAAGAAATTTTTCTTCTTTTTCAAGATTATCAGAACCATTTTGATGCATCGCATAAATGGATTGCATAACTTTGACGCGGATGTGTCTTCTATTTACCACCTTGTAAGAACTTTATTAATTAGTTTGCAAAAATAAGAATTTCATCCTTGTAAATAAAATTAAAAGACCTTTTTTTAAAAGTAATCAGTATTCAGTCTCGGTTTCCAGTTCTATCTGAACTCTGCGACTGAACACTGCTTATTAACTATTTTCTATCTATTCTCTATCTTTCTTTGATCAATACGATTTTGAGCTATAGTCAAAGCCGCATGATGCGTTGTAATTCCATTAGCAATTGCGAACGCAAAAATCTCCAGCGTTGTATTGTAAATATTCTCTGTTTTACGCATGATTTCCGCTTTGTCATAATGCGCTAATTCTGCATAAACATTAATAATACCACCAGCATTAATCAAAAAATCAGGAGCGTAAAGAATACCTCTTTCTTGCAAAATAGCACCGTGAATATTCTCATTTGCTAATTGGTTATTCGCAGCACCAGCAATTACTTTCGCTTTTATTTTATGTACAGTAGCATCATTTATCGTTGCTCCCATCGCACAAGGCGCATAAATATCAACATCAGCAGTATATAAATCATCACCTGTGAATATTGTGGCACCGTATTTAGATCCAACTTCGTACAATTTTTCTTCATTAATATCTGCGATGGTAACTATTGCACCTTCTTTTGTCAAATAATCAACTAAAGTTTCTCCAACGTGACCAATTCCTTGTACCAATACTTTTTTCCCGTTAAGAACATCCGAACCAAATTGCTGTTTCGCAGCTGCTTTCATACCAAGATATACTCCGTAAGCGGTCACAGGTGATGGATTTCCAGAACCGCCTCTTGATTCAGAAATTCCTGTCACATAAGGCGTCACGTCTCTGACGATATCCATATCTGCGGTCTCCATCCCTACATCTTCGGCAGTAATATATCTTCCGCTTAGTGAATGTACAAACTCACCAAACTTACGCATCAACTCAGGAGTTTTTTGGGTTTTGGCATCGCCAATGATAACTGCCTTACCTCCACCAATATTCAGTCCTGTAATGGCTGCTTTATAAGTCATACCACGAGAAAGTCGCAATACGTCATTTAAAGCTTCCCATTCATTGGCATAATTATACATGCGAGTACCGCCTAAAGCAGGCCCCATAACCGAATTATGAATACCAATAATTGCTTTTAAACCTGTATCTTTGTCGTTGCAAAATACAATTTGTTCGTGATCATCAAATGATAATTGACCAAAAACGGGATCCATTTTTTGAAGTTCCTTTCCAGTTGTGAAAGCTGCATTCATAGTATTAATTTTTATAGTGATAAAATTATGAATTTGTCAAAAAGACAAATCAAATTTACATAAAAAATAAATATACACTAATTTTTAAGCTTAAATTTATTGATATGATAATTATCAGACTAAAATATTAATTTTACAGATTATTAAAAACTGAATGAAATTCAAAAAATAAAACTATTTCAATAAAGAATATCTTAAAAAAATGAAAGAATTACGCTATTTAAATAAATACTTTGTCAAATACAAATACAGTTTTTCTCTTGGTATTTTATTTACCATCATCGCACAAATATTTTCTTTGTTTACACCAAAATTAATTAGCAAATCCTTCAAAGTAATTGAATCTTATTCTAAAGATAAAAACGTAGCCATTTCGGTGATTCGTGAAGAATTAATTTCGAATATTTTACTGATAATTGCGACTACTATTGTTGCTGGTTTTCTTACTTTTTTGATGAGACAAACCTTAATTGTTATGTCGCGACACATTGAATTCGATTTGAAAAATGAAGTCTTTAGACAATATGAAAACTTATCACAGAATTTCTACAAACAAAACCGTACCGGCGATTTAATGAACCGCATTAGCGAGGATGTTTCAAAAGTAAGAATGTATGTAGGCCCTGCCGTTATGTACACCATAAATACTTTTATTCGTTTTACAATTGTGATCGTATATATGTATAACGTATCGCCACGATTGACTTTGTATACTATTCTTCCTCTACCCATATTATCATTTTGTATCTTCAAATTAAGCTCGGAAATCAATATACGAAGTACCATTTTCCAGCAATATTTATCAAAAGTTTCCAGTTTCTCTCAAGAAATATTTTCGGGAATTCGAGTTATAAAAGCCTACTCATTGGAAGATCAGCACCAAAACAACATGGTGGATTTAGCGAATGAGAGCAAAAGCAAAAGTTTAAACTTAGCCAAAGTGCAATCACTATTTGGACCATTGATGTTGGCGCTGATAGGAATAAGCAACTTAGTGGTGATTTATTTTGGTGGATTAATGTACATTGATGGCACCATAAAAAGTATTGGAACCATAGCAGAATTTATTTTGTATGTCAACATGCTTACTTGGCCAGTGGCATCATTAGGTTGGGTTTCGTCAATGGTGCAAGAAGCCGAAGCTTCTCAAAAACGTCTCAATGAATTTCTTAAAATTGAACCCGAAATAAAAAATAATAACCCTAAAAAATCTATTATTGAAGGCACAATTTCTTTCGAAAATGTAAGTTACACTTACGAAGACACCAATATTCAAGCTTTAAAAAATGTAACTTTTACGGTCAAAAAAGGGGAAACATTAGCAATTCTTGGAAAAACAGGATCAGGAAAATCAACTATTTCCTCTTTAATCTCTCGATTATATGACGTAACGAGTGGAAAATTAAATATCGACGGAAATGAAATAAGCACAGTCAATCTTTATGACTTGCGAAATAGCATTGGAATCGTGCCACAAGATGCCTTCTTATTTTCGGATAGTATCAAAAACAACATTAAGTTTGGTAAAGAAAATGCTACCGATCAAGAAGTAGAAACAGCTGCAAAAAATGCGGTGGTTCATGACAACATCCTTGGTTTCAATAAACAATACGATACCATATTAGGCGAAAGAGGAATCACGCTTTCCGGAGGTCAAAAACAGCGCGTTTCTATAGCCCGAGCGATTATCAAAAACCCTCCAATTTTACTTTTTGACGATTGTTTATCCGCTGTTGATACGGAAACCGAAGAAGCGATTTTGAACAATTTATTTGAAATTTGCAAGGATAAAACGACCATTATTGTAAGTCACCGAGTTTCATCTGCTAAAAATGCTGATAATATTATCATTCTTGAGGATGGAAAAATTATCCAACAAGGTTCTCATAATCAATTGATAAATCAAGAAGGATACTATGCCTCCTTATATTTAAAACAACTTTCGGAAAAAGAATTGCTTTAATTGTTGTGTAATACATATATTTTTTAGATTTTTGAGTACTACTTAACAACCATAAATTGACAGAAAGGATTATGAGAGAAAATGACATGTTAGAAAAAGAAGAGATATTTTCAAAAGTTCTACGAGCTGGAAGAAGAACATATTTCTTTGATGTGAGGGCTACAAAAGCAGATGATTATTATATTACAATTACCGAAAGCAAAAAATTTACTGAAGAAGATGGCTCATTCCATTTTAAAAAACATAAAATTTATTTGTACAAAGAAGATTTTGCTGCTTTCGCAGAAATTTTAGGGGAAATGACATCCTATGTATTAAACCACAAAGGAGAAGAAGTAATCTCTGAAAGACACCAAAAAGATTTCAAAAAAGAATATGCTTCAGATAAAACAGATGATGATATCCTACCAAAAACATCTAGTTTTACCGATATAGATTTTGACGATATTTAAAGTCTAATAGATACTTAAACGAAAGTTAAAAGTCTGAAATTCAAATGAATTTCAGACTTTTTTCATTATATTTAGGATCTAGACAAAAAAAAAATGACAGAATCCAATTCCTTGTTCAACTTTTTTTACGCCAAATTTTTATCTGAGAAAACAAAAAAGAGAACTGAAATATTCTTTGTCTCGCTAGCGATAATAAGCTTTTTAATGCATTTGTTAATTATCGCACTAGTTGATTTTAAAATTATTTTAATCAATGATTATTCAAAATTACTAACTAATCCAATTTCAGCAATCTATACACCTTTCTCGTTCATATTGATTTATGAAGTGTATCTTTTAGTTTATTATTTGCCTAAATCAACAACCATCTACATAGGAAAACAATATGAAATTATTACTTTGATCATTATTCGAAGAATATTCAAAGATTTAACAAAATTAGAACTTAACTCCAACTGGTTTGATGTAAAATACAATGTAAATTTCACCCTCGATATTATTGCAACAATACTTTTATTTTTATTGATTTTTATTTTTTATAACCTCAACAGAACAAATGAGATCAATCAAGCTAAAACTCAAAAAACAATAGATGTAAACAAATTTATAAAACTTAAAAACATTTTTGCTTTAGCACTCATCCCTATATTTGTTTTATTATCCGTTTACAGTTTAGCACATTGGATTTACGAAAGTTTCTTTTCATTGACGCAAATAGTCACTACTATTAAGGACATCAATAAGATTTTCTTTGATGATTTTTTTACAATTCTTATATTAATAGATGTACTTTTGTTATTGTTTTCCTTTTTCCTTTCGGATAAATTTAATAGAGTAATTAGGAATTCGGGCTTTATAATTTCAACCATACTGATAAAACTTTCTTTTGCTACCGAAGGAATTCTGAATACAATCCTTATTGTTGCCGCAGTTTTGTTTGGTGTAATAATTTTAGCCATCCACAATAAATACGAAACTTTAGAAGCAAAAAAAGTAAGTACTTTTGAGACTTAAATCACCATATTCTTAAACCGTTTTCTACGTTTAATCAAATCGCATTACAACAATAGTAATGCTCTTCCGCACTGAATCTAAAACCAAAAATTAACTCATAAATTTTATTATTTGCTTTTTAGCATAAATAAGGACTGTTATTTGTCGCTTCAGTAGCTCTTCTTTTTGATAAAGCTAAAATTGCATATCAGAAAGAACATTAAAAAAAGCTATGGAATATTACTCAAAAAGTTATGCAACCGATTCATTAAATGTCGATGCCAGCTGTAATAGAGCTTCATCATATTATGAATTTGACGCGTTTAAATGAACTTGGAATGATTGGGCAGATTTATCCAAATTAGGACAAATCAATGGAAAAAAAACTTTATATGAATTATTGCAAATCATAAGTGACAAAAAACCAACTGGTGGACTTACTTTTGCTGCAACGACAATAATCAAGTAACCATTTTAATTTAAAAATGGGATTCTAGTAATTATATCATCTCTATTTTTAAATTTCTTCTCCAACTATTAAATCTCTACAGTAAAAAAAAATGAGTAACTTTGATAACAAACTCGTTTTCAACACTATTGACACTACTTATTCGCATCCAATAAAACCCATTTCGCTATTATTTTTCTATTTTATAGTCCAAAACTTTAGAACTTTAATTTATGAAAACTTCAGCAACCGCGAATTTTTGGCAATTCGACACAAACTATTGGCTTCAAAAACTGAATAGTAGTAACAAAGGTTTGTCTAAAACTGCTGCCGATAAAATACTATCACAGTCGGAACATATCAAAAGAAATAAATCGGTTTTCAGGAAAGATGTGACTCTTTTTATAGGACAATTTAAAAGCCCATTGATGCTGTTATTGATTGGTGCTGTAGTATTATCGGCTTTTCTTGGCGATACCTCCGATGTGTTTATTATCCTCTTTATTGTTTTATCTACAGGTTTACTTAGTTTTTTCCAAGAAAGAAATGCAGGACGGTTTGTCGAAAAATTACAGTCGTTGATTGCTTTAAAAAGCAATGTTTTGAGAGATGGGAAAGAACAGGAAATTTTCTCTTATGAAGTGGTAACTGGAGATATTATTATTTTGAAAGCCGGAGACATGCTGCCGGCTGATTGTCTAATAATTGAAGCTAACGAATTGCATGCAAATGAAGCCAGTTTAACTGGAGAATCTTACCCAACGGCAAAAGAAACTGGGGTTTTAGACCCAAATACCGCATTGGCGAAAAGAACTAATTCGCTTTGGGAAGGTACTAATATCGTCAGCGGAACGGCAAAAGCGTTAGTAATTAATACAGGTAACAATACCATTTTTGGAAATATTGCGAAAAGTGCAACCACAACGGTAGAAACTAAATTTGAAAAAGGAATTAAAGACTTTGGTTATTTTCTAATGAGGATAACATTGGTTCTTTCACTCTTTATTTTAGTGGTCAATCTATTATACCACAAAAATGTTATTGACTCGGCTTTATTTGCTTTGGCTTTAGCCGTAGGAATGGCGCCCGAGCTATTACCAGCCATCACAACAATTGCGATGAGCGCTGGGGCAAAAAGAATGTTGGACAAAAAAGTTATTGTCAAGAAACTATCTTCTATTCAAAATTTAGGCGAAGTAAATTTATTATGCACGGACAAAACTGGAACAATTACAGAAGGAGCAATTATAATATCAGGCGCGGTAGATGGTCTTGGCACCGAAAATCAATTTGTAAAAGAACTCGCTTATTGGAATGCTTTTTTTGAGTCTGGTTATGCCAATCCAATAGATGAAGCGATAAAAAAATTGGAATTGCAAACAAAAATTATTCCCGTAAAAATGGGCGAAGTTCCATATGATTTTATTCGAAAAAGATTAAGCATTGCAGTCAAAAATGCCCCAAATAAGTTATTAATCAGTAAAGGAGCATTTAACCAGATTATCAGTATTTGCACTAGCATCCGTTTAAGCGATGGCAGCGTTGAAAACATTGAATCTCACAAAACTGAAACTGAGAAAAAATTCAATCAATTTGGGATTAACGGTTTTCGAACCATTGCAGTCTGTTATAAAAACATCGCAGCCGACAGTATTTCAAAAGAAGATGAAACAAATATGATTTTTGCGGGTTTTATTTTGCTTGAAGATCCTATAAAAGCTGGAATCATAGAAACCATTGACGAGTTAAAAAAACTACAAGTACATCTAAAAATAATTTCGGGCGACAACAAAAACGTGGCACTTTCTATTGCGTTGAAAATTGGAATAAAAGATCCTATTGTAATGACTGGAAAAGAACTTTTTAGTACAAGTCCGGAGGCGTTACGACAATTAGTAAAAAAAACACACATTTTTGCGGAAGTGGAACCTCAACAAAAGGAACGTCTTATTCAATCTTTACGAACAACATATACTGTCGCGTATGTGGGTGATGGCATAAATGATGTTTCGGCTTTAAGTGCTGCCGATATCGGGATTTCTGTCGAAAATGCAGTGGATGTCGCCCGAGAAGCTGCCGATTTTGTATTAATGGAAAAAGACTTGAAAGTCATAATTGATGGTATAAAAGAAGGTAGAAAAACTTTTGCAAATACCTTAAAATACATCTTTATCAACACCGGTTCCACTTTTGGGAATATGTTTAGCGTGGCAATAGCTTCCTTATTACTACCTTTTTTACCCATGCTTCCAAAGCAAATTCTGCTGACTAACTTTATTACTGACTTCCCATATCTCACCATAGCATCAGATAATGTTGACGAGGAACAACTTCAGAGACCGGGCAAATGGAATTTGAAATTGATTCGGAATTACATGGTCATTTTTGGCATACACAGTTCTATCTTCGATGTAATCACTTTTCTAATCCTTTATTATATATTAAAAGTAAAAGAATCGGCTTTTCAAACGGCTTGGTTCGTAGAATCAATACTTACAGAACTTTTTATTTTATTTATCATACGAACGCACAAAAATTTCTTTAAAAGCCAACCCGGTAAATACCTATTTATTTTGAGTTTTGTTGGATTAATACTAACATTGATTCTACCCTATTTACCCTTTGCAGATAAAGTAGGACTTTCTCCATTACCTTTTCTCAATATGGGAATAATGTTACTAATCGTCGACATTTATATCCTAACTGCTGATCTACTGAAAGTTTGGTTTTTCAAAAAACATATGCAGTCTTAAATACTGATATTTTGGCTCCAAATACTATTCTGGTATCTTCTATAATTAATTTAGTGCTTAAAATATTTGAAATAGATTTTCTAAAAAGTATTTTTGTTTAATGGAAACGAAACTATTAATATTGGCAGGACTCGGCGATTCCGGAGAAAAACATTGGCAAAGCTATTGGTTACAAAAATTTAAAAATGCCACTAAGGTGGCCCAAGAGAATTGGGATGAACCACAATTAGACGATTGGCTTGATAAATTACAGGAAGCAATTTCACAATTAGATTCTCCAACCATTTTGGTGGCACATAGTCTTGCTGTATCTATGGTTTTGCATTGGGCTGCAGCAAATAATAATCCCAATATAATTGGGGCGTTATTAGTTGCGCCAGCCGATGTTGATTCCGAAGATCATACTCCAGAAACGATTTGGAATTTTTCTCCGATGCCAATTAAAAAATTAGATTTCCCATCTATTGTTATCACGAGTGATAATGATCCCTATATTTCATCGGAAAGAGCCCAATATTTTGCGCAAATGTGGGATAGCGACTTTATAAATATTGGACAAAAAGGACACATCAATTCCGATTCAAATTTGGAATTCTGGGAAGAAGGCCAATTGATTTTGGAACAATTAATTCATAAAATTAATCGACAATAAATCTGGAGTTGTTTTAGTAAAACGGTTTTCTATTAAAATAAAAAACTGCTTCAATTTGAAAAGCAGTTTTCTAATTTTAATAGAAAAATATAAAAATAGTAGCTGTCATTTTTATTAAGCGAAACAATTAATTTTTTCTAACCCAACAAACTATTTACCGTTAATATAAAATTTAAATTAATGTGCCAATTGTTGTTCACTACACATTTCTGCACATTTACGGCAAGCTTCTGCGCATTTTTTACAATGTTCCATGTCGGGATGTTTTTCACATTCAGTGGCACATCTTTCACACATTTCTCCACATAGTTTTAGAAAAATATCTGTATTTTCAGAATTTCGTTCCATTAACTGCGCTGTTAAACGGCATATATCCGCACAGTCTTGGTCGTTCATCATGCAATGAGCCATTTCCATTTCTTTTTCTAAATGGCATGCATCATAACAGTGTGTGCATTGTGCAGCACAAAAATGCAATACGTCAATCATACTTTGCTTTTCCATTTTAAATATATGTTTAAATTAATATTCTATTTTTTTAAACTCCAAAAGAGAATGTTTCTGATTTGATACCCGTCAATTTTTCTGCACGTAGAAACCAAGATAATAATTAATCGATTCGAAAGAATTAGCGATGGAGTATACTACTCGAATGATAATTACAAATAGACTTTTTTTTTCGATGATATGCTAAAAAAAATTCCAAGATCAATTAGGAGAAAAGTAAATTTACAATATTTTTATTTTTAAACATTTGATAAATAATAAATTAACATTTTAATAACTGAACTTTATTGGAAAACATAGCCACTTAAATATTTTCTAAATCAACCAATACGCAATCCATTTTCAATCTTGAAATCAGGTGATAACAATATTACATCACCTTCCTCGCCCACTGCACCGAGGACAAGACATTCGCTCATGAATTTGCCAATTTGTTTTTTAGGAAAATTTACCACTGCTACAATTTGACGGTTTACCAAATCTTCTTTTTCGTAACGTTTGGTAATTTGTGCCGAGGTTTTTCGGATTCCAATTACGTTACCAAAATCTATTGTGAGTTGGTAAGCTGGTTTTCGAGCTTCGGGAAAATCATTGACTTCCAAAATAGTTCCTATATGCATTTCTACTTTTTCAAAATCAGACCAATTTAATTCCATAGTTAAAATTTATTAATAAAAGGATAGTTCCTAACAAACCTATCAATTTTACAACTAATTACACTAATTCTATAAAACAATTTTTATCTAATCTTTCTAAATTTACAAATCAACCAAGCTATTAAAAAACTATAATATTGTTACAAGATGGAAGAAAATCAAGCAAATGGAAACGAATTATTTAGAAACAGTAGTTTTTCTAAATCAAAAATATCAACTGATAAGTATATTGAAACGGAAACAAACGTACAATTATACGTGAAGGACTACGGTGAAGGAAAACCAGTAATTCTTATTCATGGTTGGCCACTTTCTAATGAAATGTGGGAATATCAAATTGATGCTCTTGTTGAAAATAATTTCAGAGTTATTGCTTACGACCGTCGTGGTTTTGGAAAATCGTCGCAGCCCTGGGATGGATACGATTATGACACTCTAGCTGATGATTTAAAGGCAATTATTGATCAATTGGAATTAGAAGATGTTTCACTTGTAGGATTTTCGATGGGTGGTGGCGAAGTCGTTCGTTATTTCAGTCGTCATGGTGGAAAAAACGTTGTAAAAGCAGTACTTATTTCGTCAGTTACTCCATTATTGTTAAAAACAGATTCGAATCCAGATGGTGTGCCGCAGGAAAAATACGATGCCATGGCGGAACAAATTAAAGATGATAGAATGAACTTTCTGGAAAGTTTTGCAAAAACATTTTTTGGCGTGACTTTTATCATAAAACCCATAAGTACAGCCTTATTAGACTATTATAGAATGTTATGTTCATTTGCATCACCTCGTGCAACTTTAGAGTGTGCAAAGTCTTTTTCCACAACTGATTTTAGCAATGAAATGCGAGATATTAGCGTCCCTACTTTAATTATTCACGGAGATGAAGACAAGACCGTTCCTATTGAAATCACTTCAGAAATTGCAGCCAGATTAATCCCTGACAATATATTTATCGTTTATGAAGGAGCGCCACATGGCTTATTTTATATCGAAAAGAAAAAATTAAACAGTGATTTGATTAAGTTTTTAAATTCTTAAATTTAGACTGAATCACTAAAAAGTATGCTTTGAACCGTAGTCTATCAAAAGACAAAACAGTTTGAAGCGTACTTTTTCTTATTTTGATTCTAAAATAATTCTAGTAAAAAACAGAATATTTTCTAATAGTGTCTTTTTTATTGTAATTTGGTGAAAGCAATTTCAATTTCAATGGCAAGAACAACTTCAAACATAGTAGCACTGGAGACTTTGGCTCCAAATTTCACATTAAAAGACACAAATTCCAGCGAATGGTTTTCTTTTCCGGATTTAAAAGGCGAAAAGGGAACTTTGGTTGTGTTCATCTGTAATCACTGCCCGTTTGTTCATCATGTAATCGATGAGATTGTTATGATCGCTAATGATTATCGGGTTCAAGGAATTGGAATAATCACGATTTCCAGCAATGATGTTTCAAAATATCCTCAAGACGCACCCGAATTGATGACCGAGTTTGCTTTCCAAAATAAATTCGAGTTTCCCTATCTTTATGACGGAACTCAGGAAGTAGCAAAAGCCTATGATGCAGCATGTACGCCTGATTTTTACTTATTTGACAATCAAGATAAATTAGTTTACCACGGACAATTGGACGACAGCCGTCCGGGAAATGGAATTCCGTTAAGTGGTAGCGATTTGCGTGGTGCAATTGATAGCGTAATTTACAATAGGACAATTAACCCAGATCAAAAACCGAGTTTAGGTTGCAATATTAAGTGGAAATAATTAACATTTAACCTTTCTTTTACTGGAATAAAAACAGTTCATTTCGACGAAGGAGACTCGAACAAAGTGAACTGTGAAACAAATTACATTAGTTGCTCTCGTTATGAAATTTCTCCCCTTGGTCGAAATGACAAAATAAAATGATAAAAAAAATCCCAAAACTCTCGCTTTGGGATTCTAAATGAATTGGATTATTCAATACTGCAAACTGCGACTGAACACTATTACTTCACGTCCATTAATTCTACGTCAAAAATCAAGGTAGCGTTTGGTGGAATTGCTCCTCCAGCGCCACGAGATCCGTAACCTAAATGTGATGGAATTACAAAACGAGCTTTATCACCTACGCGTAACAAGGCAATACCTTCGTCCCATCCTTCGATTACATTTCCTTCTCCTAATGGAAATTCAATTGGTTTTTTTCTTGGGTAAGAACTGTCAAAAACTTTTCCGTCTGGAAGTTGTCCTGTGTAATGTACAGAAACTGTTTTACCATTTTCTGCTTTTTTACCTTCACCTCTTTGGATAAATTGGTAACGCAAACCGCTTTCTGTCTTTTCGAAACCAGCAGCTAATTTTTCCATTTCAGCTTCTGCATCTGCTTTTAGTGAAGCATCACGTTTGTTACGGGCACCTTTGAAATTAATAAAAGCTTCAATCGCATTCCATTTTTCAGCTTCAGCTCCAACTCTAACAATTTCCACTGCATCTAAAACATCTCCTTGAGCGATAGCATCAACAACATCCTGACCTTCTACAACATGTCCAAAAACAGTATGCTTACCGTCTAACCATGAAGTTGGAACATGTGTAATGTAAAATTGAGAACCGTTTGTTCCAGGACCTGAATTAGCCATAGCTAATATTCCCGGTTTGTCATGTTTTAAACTTGGGTGAAATTCATCATCAAACTTATACCCTGGATCTCCAGTTCCAGTTCCTAGTGGACAACCACCTTGAACCATAAAATCAGGAATTACTCTGTGGAATTTTAATCCATTATAAAATTTTGTCCCTTGTGGTTTTACCTTATTTTCTAAGTTTCCTTCTGCTAATCCTACGAAGTTACCAACAGTTCCTGGTGTTAATTCGTGCTCTAATTTTACTAAAACCGACCCTTTTGCGGTGTTGAATTTAGCGTATATTCCGTTTTCCATGGTGTTTAATTTTTATTGAAGGGCAAATTTACAAAATTAATTTTAAAAAGGGAATTGTAGGATTCGTTGATTTGGCTATTTGGCTATTTGGTTATTTGAAAGTTTGCGGATTACCGAGAAATAGATTTTTAGTAACTAAAAGAGTCGATTGTATTTAGTTACCTATGTTCTAAAATTGCTGTTTTTATTTCATTAGGAACTAAATATAGGTAAAAAAAAACCAATCGTTTCATCTGTCCCGTTAGGGACTAAATGTTGGTAGAAACACACATTTCGCCTCTTCTTTTTGTCCCATTAGGGACTATACAATTTTAAATCAATTCTTTGAAAATAAATTTGTCGTCATAATCGATTTCAAATTTTTCAAGAAAATCAAGATATTCATCTTTAAATGTTTTCTTTTTATGATGCAATTCTTGATTTTGAATATAATTTACCACATGGTTTATTTGTGATTTACTATATGAAAACGCACCATAACCTTCTTGCCATTCAAAATGTCCGTTTGTTAGTTTATTTTCATTGATCCATTTTGAAGAACTTTGTTTTATGTCCTTCATTAAATCTGAAATCGATTGTACCGGTCTTAACCCAATCAAAATATGGATATGATCCGGCATTCCATTTATTGCCAAAAGCTTATGGTTATTATTTTGAATTATACCCGTCATATATTTATACAAATCTTCTTTCCATTTAGATTCTATAATTCCATGCCTGAATTTTACCGAAAAAACAAAATGAATGTGTATTTGAGTGTAGGTATTTGCCATATGTTTCGTCCCTACGGGACTTTATTGGTGGGGTTATTATTTTTTTGCTACCAACATTTAATTCCTAGCGGAATAAGCTATTGCTTGTAATATTTCCGTTGAGATAAAACATTTGATTTAGATTTTAATGGGAAATTGCGAAGAATTTTACAAATCTGTTCTTGTTTAAAGTATAAATAAGCATCTTCATTTTGCACTAAAAAAAGCATAAAATCATCTAACTCGATTTTACTGCCATTTTGACCCATATCTTTCCTCACCAATTTCATAATTTTAAAATACAACTTAAAATGATTTACTGCTGAGTTTGGTTTATTAAGCTCAAGAGTCCAACTGGTAAAAGATTTAAAAACATCATCGGGGGCGTATAGAAACATATCTTTTTTAATGTCAAGCAGGCGCTTCATAATATCCTTATCAGAGAACGATTTGCCTAATTAACTTCTTGCAATTATATCAAAAATTATATTTACTAATTCCGAATACATTATATATTTTCTATCCGAAAGCTGACTTTCAATATTTATAATTTTATCCTTTTGATGTTGTACTCTCCAAATCAAAAAAGCACGTACTGTTGCCATTAACAAGAGCGAAATTTCTTTCTACCGAATTTCAGAATACATATTGTGCATTTTTATAAAAAATTTTATTAATTATGTCAACTTGTTTATATATAGATTAATAGAACACATTGTTGTTTCACTAATTTATTAAAAATTAGTTTAAAGCCTTTAAAAAGAAAGATTTATTTTACAAATACTTTTCGTACTCATTCAGTTCTTCAAAACCTCCTAATTCCACAAAACCCTAGCCCAGATAGCAGTGGAAATCCTTTTTATTCGCCTTTTCGGCGTATAAAAAGATTGCAACGAATAGCTGGAATAGCTCCAAAAAAAAATGGCATCCATTACGAATGCCATTTTGATTATTGAATTAAACTAAGATTATTTATCCGACAGTCCTGCGTTTCTTAAATAAGGTTCGATTTCCATATCGTGTCCTATGAATTCTTTGAAGGCTTTATTTAAATCTACACTATTCCCTACGGATAAGATGTATTTTCTGAAACGCTCACTATTTTTTCTTGTGAGACCGCCGTTCGCTTTCATCCAGTCGTACACATTATAATCTAATGTTTTAGACCAAGTATAAGCGTAATAACCTGCTGAATAACCTCCACTCCAAATGTGCGCAAAATAAGGCGTGTGGTATCTTGTAGGCACTTCGTTTACTAACAATCCGTATTTTTGAAGTGCTTCATTTTCAAAAACTAAAGCAGGTTTGAAATCCCCTTCTTTTTCAACACTATGCCAGTTCATATCTAATGTTGATGCCGCCAAAAGTTCGGTTACATCATATCCTTTGTTAAAAGTTTCGGCTTTTTTAATCTTATCAATTAATTCCTGAGGAATCACCTCTTTAGTCTTGTAATGAAGTGCATAATTTTTTAAAACTTCCGGATCTAGCGCAGCGTGTTCATTGATTTGAGAAGGAAATTCTACAAAATCACGTGGCACAGCCGTTCCAGAAAGACTGGTGTAATTTTGATTTGCGAATAAACCGTGCAATGTATGTCCAAACTCATGGAACATAGTCGTTACATCATCAAAACTAATTAGAGATGGGTTTCCGTTTACTGGTTTTGCAAAATTGTAAACGTTTACAATTACTGGTTTTTGTTTCAAATAATGAGATTGATCCACAAAGTTGCTCATCCAAGCTCCCCCGTTTTTATTGTCTCTTGTGTAGAAATCTAAATAATAGATTGCCATTGATTTTCCGTCATTATCAAAAACTTCATACGCCACAACATCGGGGTTATAAACCGGCAAATCTTTGCGTTCTTTAAAGGTAATACCGTACATTTTTTTGGCTGCAAAAAACACTCCTTTTTCTAGTACTGTTGTCAACTCAAAATAAGGTTTTACTTGACTTTCGTCTAAATCATATTTGGCTTTACGTACTTGCTCTGAATAAAAATTCCAATCCCAAGGTTCTAATTTAAACCCACCTTTTTGAGCGTCAATCAAAGCTTGTATTTCTTTTGCTTCTACTTTCGCTTTAGCGACAGCGGGAGGAGCAATTTTTGCTAATAAATCCATCGCTCTCTCTGGAGTTTGAGCCATTTGATCTTGTAGTTTCCATTCTGCAAAATTCTTTTTACCCATTAATTTGGCTTTTTGCAAACGCAATTTCGCCATTTTTTCCAGTATGTCGCGGGTATCACCCTCATCATTCTTTTCGGAGCGAGTCCAAGACGATTTGAATATTTTTTCTCTAGTTGCTCTATTGGTAAGGCTTTGTAATAATGGTTGTTGGGTTGTATTCAATAATCCTATTAAATAATGTCCATCGTGACCTGCCTCAGTCGCTTTTGCTTTTGCAGCAGCAAGTTCATTAGCGCTTAAACCATCTAAATCCTTTACATTATCAAACAAAACAGCTCCGTTTTTACGGGCAATTAATAGTTTAGTACCGAAAAGTGTACCTAAACTAGCTATCTCTCCATTAATTTTTTCCATTTTTACTTTATCGTCAGCAGATAAATTTGCACCTGCCAATTCAAATTTTTGCAAGTAAAACTGAGTCAATTTTTTATCTTCTCCCTTTAAGTTTTTTAAATCCAATGCTTTAAAGCGATTATACAATTGACTGTTCAAATAAATTTTATCATTGTGTGCTGAAAAAATCGGAGCATATTCTGCTTCAATCGCTTGCAGGGTTGGATTGGTGTTAGATCCTGTCAGATTATAAAAATCACTGCTTGCTCTAGTCAAATCTACACCACTGGTTTCTAAAGCTACCACCGTGTTCATAAAAGTGGGCTTAGCTTTATTGCTTGTGATTTTTTTCACTTCTTCATCGTGAACTTTTAAAGCATATTCGAACGCAGGTTTGAAATGTTCGTTTTTAATTAAATTAAATGGCGGTGCTTGATATTGCAACGTACTTTTTTGTAAAAGAGGATTTGTCATTTTTACAGATTTTGTTTGTGCGTAAAGTGATTGTGTTTGCATAGAAGCAACAAAAATCACTGAACTTGCCACGATTATTTTTGAAAAAATTCGCATAGTATTATTTTTTAATTTGGGTATAAATATAGTTAAAAAAGAGTATCTGATAAAAATTAGATCTCCATTTAAAATAGTTTGAAGTCCAATTTTAAACACTACCCAATTAATAGTATTAACTTTGCATCTTAGAAAATAAAAAAATGCGCATAGATATTGTTACAGTTTTACCTGAATTGCTGCGAAGCCCATTTGAGGCTTCTATTATGAAACGAGCTATCGATAAAGGATTAGTGGAAGTTCATTTTCATAATTTACGAGATTATACTACAAACAGGCAGAAAAGTGTGGATGATTATCCATACGGCGGTGGTGCGGGGATGGTGATGACAGTAC
Source organism: Flavobacterium sp. CG_9.10 (assembly GCF_015752245.1). NCBI lineage: Bacteria > Pseudomonadati > Bacteroidota > Flavobacteriia > Flavobacteriales > Flavobacteriaceae > Flavobacterium > Flavobacterium sp. CG_9.10. Next base: position 29,893 of record NZ_JADOVD010000012.1, on the reverse strand, counting down.
AGCCTATAGATGCCTGCATTACGCATTTGAAAAGCGAAAGAACCTACGACGAAATCATTTATATGTCACCTGACGGGGAAACTTTGAACCAGAAAATGGCCAATACCATGTCGATGTATGAGAATATCATTATTCTTTGTGGACATTATAAAGGTGTTGATCAACGCGTACGTGATCACTTTATCACTAAGGAAATCTCTATTGGCGATTATGTTTTGAGTGGCGGAGAATTAGGCGCTTTGGTTTTATCGGATGCTTTAATCCGATTGATTCCGGGTGTTTTGAGTGATGAAACCTCAGCATTGACTGATAGTTTTCAGGATGGATTATTGTCTGGACCCATATATACAAGACCCGCAGATTATAACGGATGGAAAGTTCCGGAGGTTTTAACCAGCGGTAATTTTGCAAAAATCGACAAATGGCGAGAAGATATGGCGTATGAACATACAAAGGCGAGACGACCGGATTTATTGGAGGAATAAGCCCCCTAGCCCCCAAAGGGGGAATGTAAAAAATCCAAATTAAAACGTTTGGAACTTTAAACAAGAAAAACTTTAAACTTTAAACTTTTTAATTATCTTTGCACCCAAATTCAGACCAACCTCTGGCGAGATCCGCGAATGTTGATTTGATATAAAAACCATAATTAAAAAATATCATGGCAGATTTAATGAAATTCGTTCAAGACGAATTCGTAACAAGAAAAGAATTCCCAGTTTTTGCAGCTGGAGACACTATCACCGTTTACTACGAAATTAGAGAGGGTGAAAAAACTAGAACACAGTTTTTTAAAGGAGTTGTTATTCAAAGAAGAGGTTCTGCTAATACAGAAACTTTTACTATTCGTAAAATGTCAGGTGCTATTGGAGTTGAGCGTATCTTCCCAGTTAACTTACCAGCTTTGCAAAAAATTGAAATCAACAAAAAAGGTGCAGTTCGTAGAGCTAGAATTTTCTACTTCAGAGAACTTACTGGTAAAAAAGCTAAAATTAAAGACAAAAGAAGATAGTCCACTATCTCTTTACTATAAAAAATCCTCAACATTGTTGAGGATTTTTTTTTGGAATACATTCAATTTGGCTTCTTTGCTTTATCTTCATTTATTTGCGTCTTTTATTTGGTAAAAAAAGAATATTATATTTTTCATATTCTCTTTTAAAGCAATTAAAAATAACAATTTGACAATTAGATTTAATCAAAAAAAGTAAATGTAAACGCATTTTCTTTTACGATAACGTTTTATTATATTTGTAGCCACGTTTTAAAATAAATAAATTACACATCAATAATACATTATGACAAAAATTAAAGTAGCCAATCCAGTGGTTGAATTGGATGGAGATGAAATGACACGAATTATTTGGTCTTTTATTAAAGAAAAACTAATTCTTCCTTATTTAGATTTAGACATTAAATATTACGATTTAGGAATTGAAAACAGAGATGCAACTAATGATCAAATTACTATTGATTCTGCAGAAGCAATAAAAAAATACAATGTAGGAATTAAATGTGCTACTATAACTCCTGATGAAGATCGTGTAAAAGAATTTGGTTTAAAGAAAATGTGGAAATCACCAAACGGAACTATCCGTAACATTGTAGGTGGTACCGTTTTCCGTGAACCAATTATCATGAAAAATGTTCCTCGTTATGTACAAGGATGGACTCAGCCAATTGTTATTGGTCGTCACGCTTTTGGAGATCAATACAAAGCGACAGATACTGTTATAAAAGGAAAAGGAAAATTAACTATGACTTTTGTACCTGAAGATGATGGTGAAACAAAAACATGGGAAGTATATGATTTTGAAGGTGATGGAGTTGCTATGGCAATGTACAACACGGACGAAAGTATTTATGGTTTTGCTCATTCTTCTTTCCAAATGGCTTTGACTAAAAAATGGCCATTATACCTTTCTACTAAAAATACTATTTTGAAAGCTTATGATGGGCGTTTCAAAGATATTTTTGAGGAAGTTTACCAAAAAAACTACAAAACTCAATTCGCTGAAGCTGGAATTACTTATGAGCACCGATTAATCGATGACATGGTTGCTTCTGTGATGAAATGGAGCGGTGGTTTTGTTTGGGCTTGTAAAAACTACGATGGTGATGTACAATCTGATACCGTTGCGCAAGGTTTTGGTTCTTTAGGATTAATGGCTTCTGTATTGGTAACTCCTGATGGAAAAACGGTAGAAGCTGAAGCAGCTCACGGAACGGTAACAAGACACTTTAGACAACACCAACAAGGAAAAGCTACTTCTACTAATCCAATTGCATCTATTTTTGCATGGACAAGAGGATTGGAACACAGAGGTAAATTAGACGAAAATCAACCATTAATTGATTTCTGTCATGCTTTGGAACAAGTTTGTATCGACACTGTTGAAAGCGGAAAAATGACTAAAGATTTAGCCATGTTAGTTAAACCAGAAGGTTTAACTGCTGCTGATTATTTAACTACCGAAGATTTCTTGGCGGCAATAAAACAAAATTTAGATGCTAAATTAGCATAAATCTATTTTTTTTATACATTACAAAAGACAACCCGAAACGGTTGTCTTTTTTTTATCTTAGCAATACATTAACAGTTGTTAAACAAGAATTAACTTCCATTTGTTGAAATTTGCAAATCAAAATCTAAGAAATGATTACTAAGAAAAATATTGTCTTTTTTATTCTTTTATTATCCTCTCTAACTTCTTTCTCCCAAGATAAATTCACGATTAGCGGAACAATTATGGACGCTAACAGCAACGAAACATTGATTGGCGTCAACATCGTTATTCCACAGTTAAAAACTGGGGTAACTACGAATGAATATGGGTTTTACTCGCTTACGATTCCAAAAGGTGAGTACACCGTTCAAATAAGTTATTTAGGTTACCAAACGATTGAAGAAAATATAAACGTAAACCAAAACACAAAACACAATTATAATCTTGCAAGCAATGAAACCGTTTTAAAAGAAGTTATAATTACGGATAATAAAACCAAAACCGATATACGGAAGCCGGAGATGAGCGTCAACAAACTCTCTATTTCAGCTATTAAGAAAATGCCAGTCGTACTAGGTGAAGTCGATGTTTTAAAGTCCCTTTTATTACTTCCTGGAGTTACTAATGCTGGTGAAGGCGCTTCCGGATTCAATGTTCGAGGTGGTGGTGCAGATCAGAATTTAATATTACTGGACGAAGCAACTATATTCAATTCGTCTCATGTCTTTGGCTTTTTCTCTGTTTTTAATCCAGATGCCATCAAGGATTTAAAATTATATAAAGGAGGAATTCCTGCTCGTTATGGAGGAAGAGCGTCTTCTGTTTTAGATATTTATCAAAAAGATGGTAGCAGTAAAGGATTTCATGTCAATGGTGGAATCGGATTAATCTCCAGTAGGATTTTGGTCGAAGGACCATTAGTAAAAGACAAAGGTTCCTTCCTTATTGGCGGTAGAAGTTCGTATGCGCATTTATTCTTGAAACTATCCGAAGAACAAAAAAACAACTCTGCTTATTTCTATGATTTGAATACCAAACTGAGTTACAAGCTGAATCCAAATAACAACTTATATTTATCGGGATATTTTGGAAGAGACGTTTTTAGCTTAAACAAAAGTTTTACTAATATTTATGGTAATACAACGGTCAATCTGAGATGGAATCACTTATACTCCGAAAAATTATTTTCGAATTTGTCCCTTATTTACAGCGATTATTATTACGGTTTGGATTTGGACTTTGTTGGTTTCAAATGGGATTCCGGCATCAAGAATTACAATATCAAATACGATTTCAAAAACTATATTTCTGATAAATTCAAATTAAATTATGGTGTAAATGGGATTTATTACGAATTCAATCCTGGAACTATAAAACCATCTGATGCTAATTCCGGGATTAATTTTGATCAATTGGACAAAAAATATGCATTCGAGCCCGCATTATATATCAATGCTGATCATGAAATTTCAGATAAAATATCAATTTCTTATGGGCTTCGTTATAGCCTATTTTATCGTTTAGGACAATCAACCGTAAATATTTATGAAAATGATAATCCGGTAACATTCAATCCGGATTTACAGATTTATCAAAAAGCGACTCCCATTGGAACAAAATTCTATGAGAAGAATAAAGTTATGAAAAGCTTCAATAATCTGGAACCCCGTTTTTCATTTGCCTATCAAATCAATGATGAGCAATCTGTAAAAGCCAGCTACAACAGAATGGTCCAATATTTACAATTAATTTCAAACACCTCATCTCCCACCCCGCTTGATGTTTGGACGCCAAGTGATGCTTTTATAAAACCCCAAATTGCAGATCAGGTGGCTTTGGGTTATTTCAAAAATTTTAAAGACGGAATGTATTCGCTTGAAGTAGAAACGTATTACAAAAAAGTAAAAAATCGACTGGATTATATAGACGGAGCAAATTTGATAGCCAATAAAGCAATTGAACAAGTGATACTTAACGGTCAATTAAGATCCTACGGATTAGAACTGATGCTCCGAAAAAACGAAGGAAAATTTAACGGATGGATTTCCTATACCTTATCCAAATCTGAGCAGCAAACTCCGGGAAGAACACCCGTTGAAACCGGAATCAACAACGGAGCATGGTACAATTCTGTGTATGATAAATTGCACAATATTGCCATTACGAGTTCTTATAAGTTAAATGAAAAATGGTCTTTTGGAGCCAATTTTGCCTTACAAACCGGACAACCCGTAACCTATCCTAACGGACAATATGAATATCTCGGAATAATTGTTCCAAGTTATGGTTTGAGAAACGAAAACCGCCTCCCAGCGTACCACCATCTCGATATTGCAGCAACTTTGACACCAAGAAAAAACATGGACAGAAACTGGAAAGGAGAATGGGTTTTTAGCATTTATAATTTGTACAACCGCAAAAATGCCGCTTCCATCAATTTCCGTCAAAATACAGATACAGGTAATAATGAGGCAGTAAAAACTTCCATATTCGGGATCGTTCCAGCTATAAGTTATAACTTCAAATTTTAAGGCCCTATCCCTCAAATGGAGAATAAAAAACAAAAAATAATGAAAAAAATAACATTTTATCTGATACTATTCATCGCTGTTTTTTCAACAAGTTGCGAAGACGTGATAGACGTAACTTTAGACAATGCTCCATCAAAACTGGTTATTGAAGCAGCAATTAATTGGAAAAAAGGAACTTCTGGAAATCAACAAAGCATAAAACTAACCACCACAACTGGATTTTACAGCACTGAAATTCCAAAAGTTTCTGGAGCAACAGTTACTATAAAAAATAGTGCTAATGTTGTTTTTACATTTTCAGAAATAGCAAATACTGGCGAATATGCTTGCACTACATTTGTTCCAGTCCTCAATGAGACCTACACGCTAACTGTGATAAGCAAAGGCAATACCTATACCGCCACCGAAACCTTGAAACCTGTTACAGCCATTACTAAAATTGTTCAAAACAATCAAGGTGGTTTAACAGGTAATGAAAAAGAAATTAAAACATTTTATCAAGATCCACCAAGTGAAACTAATTATTATCTATACAAATACGTTTACTCTAATCAGGTAAAATCAAACTTTTATGTTGATCAGGATGAGTTTTTCAACGGAAATGAATTCTTCAGTATCTCGCAAAATGACGACTTAAAAAAAGATGATAAAATTGAGGTTAGTCACTTTGGAATTTCTAAAGCCTATTACAACTACATGAGTGTTTTGGTAAGTATTGCAGGAAATAATGGTGGCGGACCATTTCAATCTCCCCCTGCAACCGTTCGAGGAAATATCATCAATATCACTGATTCGGCTAATTATCCATTGGGCTATTTTTCCCTTAGTGAAGTCGATATCAGAAATTATACGATTGAATAAGTATTAATTCTGAATTTATTTTAGAAGCTTTTCCAGCTTTCCATTACAAGTTCTCTGGTCAAAAAGTTTTTTCCCATTGTTCCAGCAAGAGCTTCCTTTGGTCGCTTTGCCAGTACAGGAAAAAATACTTTTTCCCTGCGAGAACTTTCCATTGCAATCTGGGCTAAAGTGCAGTCGGAGTTTCCAGTTTGCATATTTTAACTAACTTTACAGTCTAGCATTTATTCAACTGTTCTCAATAGCCCAAATCTAATACCACAATTCTTAAATCTACAAGCCTCATGTCCTCACATCATATCGTTCGCGACGACCAAGAACCCGCTTTAATAATTGCCAACGGCGCAGCATGCCATCCGGAATTATTAGGACAATTATTAGAATGGTCTCCTTTAGTAATTGTATTGGATTCGGCCATGGAAAGAGTCATGGAATTAGACATAAAAGTGGATGTTCTTTTAGGCGATTTTGATAGAGGATTTGATCCGGAGCATTACCAAACTTCACAATATCCTATCGAAATAATCCACACGCCAGATCAAAACAAAACCGATTTAGAAAAAGCATTTGATTATTTGATAAACCGGAAAATTCCAGCGGTAAATGTAGTTTGGGCAACCGGAAAAAGAGCAGATCATACGATTACCAATCTCACCAACATTGTCCGATACCGGGACTTATTGAAAATTGTTATCATGGACGACCATTCAAAAATATTTTTATTACCCAATAAATTTGAAAAATGGTACACTGCCAATACGCCTATTTCATTAATTCCAGTGGGTCACGTCACCGGAATTCATTCTGAAAATTTATTTTATCCCTTAAAAGATGACAGTTTAACCATTGGTTACAGAACTGGAAGCAGCAACCATGTCACTAAGGATGGCATTGTAACAATAGAACATAAAGAAGGAGATTTATTGATGATGGAATGCATGGATTAACATTTATTGAATCTTCAACAAAGCATTTCTCACAATCTCATAATGGCTCCAAGGAATAAAATGATTAGCCTTTTCAATCGTTATGATATCTATTGACTTAGCATTGACAAACATTTTTTTCATAAAAGCGACATTACTATACGGTACCAAAACATCTTTTGTTCCGTGAATAATAGTCACATCACAAGTGATTTTATTCAACTCTGGTTCTAAGGCTACCAAATCCTGTTTCAGCCACCAAAGTTCGTCATTAGAAGGTCGTAGTGCTCCTGGAATCAAATACCTCACAGGCGATACTTTGATAGCTGTTCTCCATTTCTCCGGTTTCTCCGCTTTTGGGTCTAATGAACCTGCAAGTATGACCAATCTAGAATACCACGATGGATGATCCACGACAAGCTTAGTCACAACAGGTCCACCAACGGAATGTCCCACCAAAATCAACGGCTTTTTATTATCGATTTTTTTAATGAACTCCGATATTCTTTGAGATTGCACACTTAAATTTTGAGCATCACCAAAATTACTAGATCCAAAACCAGGTCGGTCAATGGCAATCATTCGGTATTTTTTCAACAGTAAAGTATCTTGAAGATATTCTTTGAAGGCGTTCCAACTTCCCGGTGAACCATGAACAAAAAACAAAGTTGGATTTTGCGCGTTACCCGTTGCTACATAATGTATTTTAAAACCTTCAAAAGTGATTGTTTTATCTTGAAACGGTGTTTTTGAAGTAGCAAAAAATTTTGTAGTTTCCTTATCCGAAAATCGCATCGTCATACACGACTGACACATTACAATATAAAAAAACACTAAACTATAAACTATATATCTCTTTTTGAAATGAAATGTAATGGGCATGAAAGTCATTTTATTTGTATTTTTCATAAAAGTAACCGTTTTTATGTTTCAAAAGAAAAATTACAGAACGATTTATGTTGAATTTCCTCTATTAAATATAGCAAAATTACCTAAACCCTTTTACAAAATACTTATGCTTATCTTTACATCGAAATATAGAAAATGAAACCGAAAACGATTACCGAAAAGACCAATTTACATCCAAGAAATCTAGATAGATTTGGGTACAATTTTGAAGAATTAATCAAAGAAAATCCTGAATTAAAAAACTTTGTTGCCATCAATGAGCATCAAATAGAAACTATTGATTTTAGTAATCCTGATGCTGTTAAGTCGCTTAATAAAGCATTGTTAATACACCATTACGATATCCAAGATTGGGATATTCCTGAAAATTATCTTTGCCCTCCCATCCCGGGAAGAGCAGATTACATCCATTATATTGCTGATTTATTGGCTTCGAGTAACAACGGAATTATACCTGAGGGGGAAACAGTTCAAGGATTAGATATCGGTATTGGTGCCAATTGTATTTATCCGTTAATTGGAAATTCCGCTTACGGCTGGAGTTTTGTAGGTACCGATATTGACGAAAATGCCATTCAAAATTGCAAAAAAATCATCGCAGCGAATCCAAAGTTAATGGATCCAATAAGTTTACAATTGCAAACGGAGTCGCGCTTCATTTTTAAAAATATAATTACTCCTGAAGATAATTTTACGTTCACGATTTGCAATCCTCCTTTCCATGCTTCTCAAGATGAAGCTACAAAAAGTTCGGTGCGAAAAATAAATAATTTAGAAAATACAAAAACCACAACCCGAGGCGGAGCCGAACGGAGCGCAGCTAAACCTGTTTTGAATTTTGGTGGTCACAATGCTGAATTATGGTGTGAAGGTGGAGAATTGGGTTTTGTTACCCAAATGATCTATGAAAGTGCTAAATACCCAATGCAATGTTTGTGGTTCACCACTTTAGTATCGAAACAATCACATTTGTCCAGTCTATACAAAACATTAAATAAAGTAAATGCGGCGACCGTAAAAACAATTGATATGGCTCAAGGCCAAAAAACAAGTAGAATTGTAGCCTGGACTTTTATGAGTGAAGCACAACAGAAGGCTTGGAAGTTTTAAAATAGTAAGTAAACTATTATTGCATATTATCAATTTTGACCCTATTACGAAATCAATAATTATCGTATTGTAAAAAACAAGCTTCTAAACTGTCTTTCTTATAAAAAAAGACGCAAATAAAAATAATTTGTGATTTAACAGTTTCAAAGTCAGATAAAAAGAAAATTAACGTTATTTTAGTAGTATTTTAGCACCTACAAACTTAAATAACCAAAAATGAAAAAACTTCTCTTTATTCTGACCTTAATTTTTACAGCAGGATTAACTGCTCAGGAAATTAAAGTTTCGGGTACTGTTACTGATGAGTCCAAATCTACTTTACCAGGAACAACTATTATTGTAAAAGACACAAAAAAAGGAACCACAACTGATAGTGATGGTAATTATACGATTAGTGCAAAAGTCGGAGACGTTCTTCAGTTTTCCTACGTTGGCTTAGATACCAAAAGCATTTCCGTTACGGGAAGCACTCTAAATGTTACTTTATTGGGAAGTGGTGAAACACTTCAGGATGTTGTTGTAATAGGTTCTCGTAATCCTACTCGAACTGTAACAGAATCTGCTGTACCAATTGATGTAATTAGCATGAAAGAAATTGCGTCACAAGGACCCCAAGTAAATTTAAATCAAATTTTAAACATGGTTGCGCCATCGTTTACATCCAATACGACAACCGTTGCTGATGGAACGGATCATATCGATCCAGCACAATTAAGAGGTTTAGGACCAGACCAAGTATTGGTTTTGGTAAACGGAAAAAGAAGACACACTTCTTCGTTAGTAAATATCAATGGTTCGCCAGGAAGAGGATCTGTGGGAACGGATTTAAATGCAATTCCAGCATTTGCAATTGAAAAAATAGAAGTATTGAGAGATGGTGCATCTGCACAATACGGCTCAGATGCTATTGCGGGTGTTATCAACATTAACGTAAAGAAAAATACCAATAAACTAGACGTAGCACTTTTTACTGGCAGTAATTTTGCTAAAGGTGCAAACGACCATACTGGTGGTCATGATGGAAACAATTATCAATTGGATCTGAATTATGGAACTGGACTTGGAAAAGAAAAAAGTTTCATTAATGCTACCGGTAGTTTCCAATTAAGAGATGCTACAAGCAGAGCGAAAGATGTAACTGGCAATTTATTTAACGCCTACAATGCGGTTGAACAAAGAGCTGCAGAAGCTGGAACAAATATCAATGCGTTGTTTGGAAATATCGGTACGGCAACAAGTCCTACAGCTAATCAAGCTCAAATAATTTCAGCGATTAAAACATATGCGCCTTCTGTAAACTATTTCACAACGGCACAACAAACTTCGATTGCCGCTGCAACTTCATTATATGGTCCAACTGGATTACAAACTGTGTTAAACTTTGATGCAACAGCAGGAGAATTAGCGTATAGAAATTTGGAAAGAAAAGATTTCAATATGAAAGTAGGTCAATCTTCATTATCCAGCGCACAATTCTTTTTGAATGCTGCTTATCCTATTAACGACAATCTTGAAATATATGCTTTTGGAGGAACTAGTTATAGAACTGGTGAAGCAGCTGGTTTTTACAGAAAACCAAACCAATCGAGATCATATACCGGATTATATCCAAATGGTTTTTTACCAGAAATTCATTCAACGATAAATGACATTTCTGCTGCGGCGGGATTGAGAGGTAAAATATTTGAAACTTGGAATTTTGACTTAAGTAATACTTTTGGAAAAAACACTTTCGATTATAATATTGAAAATACTGTAAATGCTACTTTAAGAGAAAAGTCAGCTACAAAATTTGATGCTGGTGGATTAGGTTTTTCTCAAAACACAACAAATTTTGACATTAGTAAAAAATTCGATGCATTAAACGTCGCTTTTGGTGCTGAATACAGACATGAAAACTTCAAAATTACTGAAGGAGAACGTGATTCATATAATCTATATGATATTAATGGCGCAGTTGTAACAGGAACAACACCCGCTAATATCAAAGTAACCGACTTTTACGGTTCTGCAAGACCAGGTGGAGCACAAGTGTTTCCAGGTTTTAGACCTGCAAATGCAATTGACAAAGGACGTAATAGTGTAGCCGTTTATGCGGATTTAGAATATGATGTGACGACCAAATGGTTAGTTAACGGAGCAGTTCGTTTCGAAAACTATTCTGATTTTGGGAATACCACGAACTACAAATTAGCTTCTCGTTATAAAGTAACAGACAACATTAATATTCGTGGAGCAGTTTCTACAGGATTTAGAGCGCCATCATTACACCAAATCTATTTCAATTCAACTGCGACGCAATTCGTAGGCGGTGTACCATTTGAAGTTGGTACATTTAGTAATGATTCCCAAGCTGCCAAGTTATTAGGAATTCCTACTTTGAAACAAGAAGAATCACAAAGTGCGAGTATCGGTTTTACAGCTAAAATTCCATCTGCCAATATTACTTTGACTGCTGATGGTTACATTGTGAAAATTAAAGATAGAGTAACTCTTACTGATCAGTTTGCAAGACCAGGAGGAACTCCTGCAGTTGGAACTCCTGCCTATACATTAAATGCCGCATTTGATGCTGCAGGAGCAACTGCCGCAACGTTCTTTGCTAATGCAATTGACACCGAATCTAAAGGTATTGATGTTGTTATTAGCCATAAAGCCAATTTAGGAGAAGGTATATCTTTAAAAACAGATTTATCAGGAACAATTTCAAATACTCGTAAAGTAGGTGACATTCATGCTTCACCAATTCTAGAATCTGCAGGACAAGTAAACAGATATTTTTCTGAATCCAGTAGAGTCTATTTGCAAGAAGCGATACCTAGAGTTAAAGCCAATTTAACAAACTCTCTTTCATATAAAAAATTCGATTTCTTCTTGAGAAATGTATATTTTGGTGAAGTGACTGACCCTAATGTTGCAGATGCTAATGGAGATGGAACGATTAATGCCATTGTAGTAAATAATAAGGCCGTAGAGAATGAACATCCAGTATGGGGTGCGAAAATTATTACTGACTTATCAGTAGGATTCAAAATTACGCCAGCAGCAAAAGTTGTGATAGGTGCAAATAATATTTTTGATATTTATCCTTCCTTAAATTTAGGACCTCAAACAATTGCACAAAGAGCTTCTGGAGTTGATGCAAATGGTGCTGTAATTTACTCGCCTACTACCGCTTCGAATAATTCAATTGATTTATCTAATGCGAATCAGTTTGTATATTCAAGAAATACATCTCAATTTGGTCAAAACGGAAGATTTGTTTTTGCTAGATTAAGTTTCAGTTTCTAAAAAAATATTTATAATTATGAAAAGCCATCAACTGAAAAGTTGGTGGCTTTTTTTTGGCATATACTTTTGATTTAAAAGAATCTAAACTTTGTACCTTTGTAAAACCTAAAGTTTTGAATTAAATAAATGAATTTTCAAGTAGTATCCGATTACCAGCCTAAGGGCGACCAACCACAAGCGATTGAAAAACTAACTCAAGGGATTGTTGATGGCGAAAAGTTCCAAACACTTTTGGGTGTTACTGGTTCTGGGAAGACATTTACAGTAGCGAATGTGATTCAAGAAGTGCAAAGACCCACATTGGTTTTAGCGCACAACAAAACTTTGGCGGCACAATTGTATTCCGAATTCAAGCAATTTTTTCCAAATAATGCAGTGGAATATTTTGTTTCGTACTACGATTATTACCAGCCTGAAGCTTTTATGCCTGTAACCGGCGTTTTCATAGAAAAGGATTTATCCATCAATGAAGAATTGGAAAAAATGCGAATGTCAACCACTGCTTCGTTACTTTCGGGACGTAGAGATATTTTGGTTGTTGCATCGGTTTCGTGTTTGTATGGTATTGGAAATCCTATAGAATTTCAGAAAAACTTAATTCCTGTTGAGAAAGGGCAAATCATTTCCCGAACTAAATTATTACATCAATTGGTACAAAGTTTATATTCGAGAACGGAAGCCGATTTTAATCCCGGAAGTTTCAGAATAAAAGGAGATACCGTAGATGTTTATCCTAGTTATGCTGATGAAGCATACAGAATTCATTTTTTTGGTGATGAAATCGAAGAGATTGAAAGTTTCGATACAAAGGATTCTAAAGTCCTTGAAAAATTTGAAAAACTGACAATTTACCCTGCTAATATGTTTGTGACTTCTCCAGATGTACTGCAAGGCGCGATTTGGGAAATTCAACAGGATTTAGTAAAACAAGTCGATTATTTCAAGGAAATTGGCAAACATTTGGAAGCAAAAAGATTGGAAGAACGTACCAATTTTGATTTGGAAATGATTCGCGAACTCGGTTATTGTTCCGGAATTGAAAATTATTCTCGTTACCTCGACGGTCGATTACCAGGAACGAGACCTTTTTGCTTGCTGGATTATTTCCCTAAAGATTATTTAATGGTCGTGGACGAAAGTCACGTAACACTTTCACAAGTTAGTGCGATGTACGGTGGAGATCGAAGCCGTAAAGAAAATTTAGTAGAATATGGTTTTCGACTTCCAGCAGCAATGGACAATCGCCCATTGAAATTTGAGGAATTTGAAGCCATGCAAAACCAAGTGATTTATGTTTCGGCGACACCAGCCGATTATGAATTAGAAAAAACAGAGGGTGTTGTTGTTGAGCAAGTGATTCGCCCGACAGGATTATTGGATCCAATCATTGAAATCCGACCAAGTTTAAACCAAATTGACGATTTAATTGAAGAAATTCAGGTTCGAGCAGAAATTGACGAGCGCGTGTTGGTGACTACTTTAACGAAAAGAATGGCTGAAGAATTGGCTAAATATTTAACCAAAGTTAACATTCGTTGCCGTTACATTCACTCTGAAGTAGATACATTGGAACGAATTGAAATTATGCAAGATTTGAGAAAAGGAATTTTTGATGTGCTAATTGGTGTGAATTTACTTCGTGAAGGCTTGGATTTACCAGAAGTTTCTTTGGTGGCGATTTTAGATGCAGACAAAGAAGGTTTTTTGAGAAGTCATCGTTCTTTAACTCAAACAATTGGTCGTGCGGCAAGAAATCTAAATGGGAAAGCGATTATGTATGCTGATAAAATCACGAACAGCATGCAAAAAACAATCGATGAAACCAATTACCGAAGAACCAAACAGATTAATTACAATACGGCAAATAATCTGGTTCCGATGGCTTTAAATAAAAAAATAGAGAGTGCTTTTACTAAAAACCCGTTAGCCGATTATGAATTGGGTTACACTTTGAATACTGCCGCTGAGCCTGAAAATTTATATATGTCAAAACCTGAGATTGAAAAAATCATCAGGGAAAAACGCAAATCAATGGAGAAAGCCGCAAAAGAATTGGATTTTATGCAAGCCGCCAAATTACGAGATGATATCAAACGACTACAAGGACAATTAACTTAATTTTGCTGCTCTTGAAAAACGTGTAATAAAACTTCCGGAGGAATAATAGCATTGGGTGCTTTTTTCATCATTTGAAGTATACGTTTTGTAGAAAATGGGTTTAATCCCATGTCGACCGCTATTTGCTGAATAGCAATTTCTTCTTTTTTATGCAAAATCTGATCTACATGCATTAATAGAGCTAAACGGTAAAATTGTTGAATTCGTTGAAACTCTGTTTTGATTACTATTTTTGGAAGTTCTTGGTGAAATAAATCATTAAAATCTTCCTTTTCAATATTCAATTCATCTGCTACTAAATATAAAAAGTCATATTCTCTCTTATGCAATTTTCCATCAACAGTAGAAAATGCAATCATTTCTAAAAGCAAACTTACTTTTTCTTCGTTAGTATCCATCAATTTATTTTTTGCTAAAATATCGCTTTTAAATTAAAATACAATAATTAGCGTAATGATTAAACATCTTTTATTGATTTACAGATATTAGAGTACAATTTTAGAAAACAAAAAAAAGAGAGAGAATCAATTTTGATTCTCTCTCTTTGCTATTTACATTAAATAGGTCTTAATCATCGTACCCATCGTTATCGCAATGTCCAATATTTCTTTCTTCATATCTTCTTTGAGCTTCGTATCTTCTTTGCTCTTCGTATCTTCTTTGCGCTTCATATCTTCTTTGCGCTTCGTATCTTCTTTGCGCTTCGTATCTTCTTCGATCGTAATCTCTTCGATTATTATATTCTCCATTATTACAGTACACTCTATCATTATCTTGATATTCTCTGTAAACTCGTTGAGGAGCATATCCCCGCTCATAATGACCTGAAACCACTACTGCTGGAAGTCCAACATTTAAACCAAACGATACCTGTGCATTTATAGCGCTGGTGGCAAAAAAGGCTATACCTAGTAATGCGAGTAACTTTATTTTTTTCATCTTTTCAAAATATTAATTAATAACTGCACTTGCGAAATCCAATAACTGTGCCAGTAAATAATTTTAATATTGGCACGAATTAACGAAATATAAGAAAAATCGAAATAAAAAAAACGCATTACCCATATTATCAATTGTTTAAAAAAATTAAAAAAAATGGTGCAAAATGAAACTTTAACAAATCAACGAAATTCGAGCACTGAAACGATAGTATTTTGGAAAGTACTTCTAGTGTAAATCGGAGCAATTAATGAAAATATAGTAGCAATTAAAGTAGAGATCAATAACTAAATGGATTTGATTTTTAGGACAAGATGTTTATTTAAATATAATGATCTGCAATTATAATTTTATTCAAAATCAAAATATAAAATTAATTACTATTTTTAGCTAAAATATTCCTTCTAAATTGAAATACAAATTATAAATTAATGATTAAACGACTTCCCCTCCTTGTTGCATTACTTTTTGCACTTACAAACACAATAGCTCAAAAAAGCACCGCATCAAAACAAGTTTCAAGTTTTACGATAGATGCCCCCCAATTACATTCTAACAAAAAAATTTGGGTGTATTTACCAAAAAATTATTCAAGTTCTCATAAAAAATATTCGGTTATTTATATGCATGATGCCCAAAATCTTTTTGACGCCAAAACATCCTACTCTGGCGAATGGAATGTCGATGAAAAGCTGGACAGTATCAATGCACAAGTTATCGTCATTGGGATTGAGCATGGAAACGATAAACGTATGGAAGAATTAACTCCTTATAAAAACGAAAAATACGGAGGCGGAAAAGCTGACGCTTATTTGGAATTTATGGTCAAAACACTAAAACCTCAAATAGACCAAACTTATCGAACTAAAACAGACAAAAAGCATACTATCATTATGGGAAGTTCCCTTGGAGGCTTAGTTTCCTATTATGCGATTTTGAAATATCCACAAGTCTTTGGTAAAGCTGGTATTTTTTCTCCTTCTTTTTGGTTTTCAAAAGAAATTTATAACTTAACTGAAAAGACAAAAAAAATAAGAACGAAAATCTATTTTCTCTGCGGTGACAACGAAAGTGAGGATATGGTTAATGATCTTAATAAAATGGAGCATTTATTAAACACAAAAAGATGTTATTGCTTGAATTTAAATGAAAAGAAAATTGTAAAAGGAGGGCAACATAATGAAAAATTATGGCGTGATGGTTTTGCCAAAGCAATTGTATGGCTTGGCTATTAATATTTTTTATAAGAAAATCCCTTTCGAATAACAACCTTACTTTATGGAACTGATTTTAAGAAAATTTGAACTTAAATTAAAACATACATTTACCATTTCGAGAAAATCGATTGATGTACAACCCACATTAATCGTTGAATTAAAAAGCGAAGGGTTTTCCGGATATGGAGAAGCAACTTCAAATCCCTATTATAACATTGGAGTTCCAATGATGATTCAAGATTTACTGAAAATCAAAAAACAAATCGAAGTTGTCACCAATGAAACTCCAGAAGAATATTGGGATAAAATGTATCCTTTCCTCAAAGAAAATTTGTTCGCTTTATGCGCATTAGACATCGCATACAATGACTTATATGCCCGCAAAAAAGGAAAAAAACTCTACGAATTATGGAATTATCCCATCGATAAAATTCCTTTGACCGATTTTACAATTGGAATAGATACCATAGAAAAAATGGTTTTAAAAATGGAAGAAATGCCTTGGCCCATTTATAAAATAAAATTGGGAACTCCCGATGATATTGCCATAGTAAAAGAATTACGCAAACATTCTAATTCGGTTTTTCGAGTTGATGCTAACTGTGGTTGGGAAGTAAACGAGACTCTCAATAATGCCATTGAGTTAAAAAAATTAGGAGTAGAATTTATAGAACAACCCTTAAAAGCAGATAATTGGGAAGGTCATGCAACAATTTTTAAAAATTCAGTATTACCAATAATTGCGGATGAAAGCTGCATACTCGAAGAAGATGTAGTCAAATGTCATACTTATTTCCATGGGGTAAATATAAAATTAATGAAATGTGGTGGAATTACCCCAGGGAGAAGGATGATTCAACAGGCGAAGAATTTAGGTTTAAAAACTATGGTAGGCTGCATGACTGAATCTACCGTAGGCATTTCTGCAATTGCGCATTTATTACCGGAATTAGATTATGTTGATATGGATGGCGCTCTGCTTTTGGCCGAAGATATTGCAACTGGCGTAGCAATTATTGACGGTAAAATCATTTATTCTCAAACCAACGGTACTGGAGTTCAGTTAAAGGATTCCATCTCGTTTCATGCATAAAAAATATACGAGTCTAATTGCTTTAAAAACGTACCTTTGTAAAAAATTAAAAAGATGACAAATAACGATATCCTTAAAAAATTACGCGTAGCTCTAATGCTCCGTGATGACCAAATAGTTGAAATATTAGAATTGGTAGATTTTAGAATTACTAAATCGGAATTAGGTGCTTTTTTCCGTGCGGAAGACCATGAGAATTATATGGAATGTGGCGACCAAGTGTTGCGTAACTTCCTAAACGCTCTTGTGATTCACTTGCGTGGAACGAAAGAAAATCCAAAAAATCCAAACGATGTTTTAGCCAAACACAAAGCTCAAATACCTGCTAAAGAAGGATCGAAAGACAGACCTGAATTTAAAGCAACACCAAAAGACGAAGAAAGAGCTAGAGGTGATCAAAAACCAAGTAAATCTGCTGATTTTAAGAAAAAACCTGCCTTTAATTCTAAAGACAAAAAAGCGGCACCGAAAGTACAAGTTGTAGAAAAGGTAAAGTATAGTAACGGAAATAAGAAAAAATCTTAATATTTTGAAAACGGCTTTAATCATAGGAAGTACAGGTTTAATAGGTGCAAGATTATTGAATCTTCTTTTGGAAAGCAGCGACTATGAAAAAGTAGTTACTTTCGTAAAAAGAGATACAGGTATAAAACATCCAAAATTAACGCAACATATTATTGATTTCGACAAACCTGAAAGCTATAAAGAATTAGTTGTTGGTGATGATTTCTTTTGCACCATTGGAACAACCATTAATAAAGCAGGAAGCAAAGAGGCCTTCAGAAAAGTAGATTTCGGATATCCGCGACAATTTGCAACATTTGCAGCGGAAAATAAAGTCAAACAATTTCTTATTATATCCTCTCTTGGCGCCGATGAAACTTCTGGAAATTTTTACCTGAAAACCAAAGGTGAAATTGAAACTTTCCTTAAAAATTGTAATTTTGAAAGTGCTTCTGCACTAAGACCTTCTTTACTTCTGGGAAACCGAAATGAATTTAGATTAGGTGAAAAAATAGGGGCGTTTTTCATGAAAACGTTCTCCGTTTTACTTTTAGGAAATTTAAAAAAATACAAACCTATAGAAAGTAACGATGTTGCAAAAGCATTAGTGAAAATTGCACAAAAAAACAATAAAGGATTCAACATTTATGAATCGGATTTGATTCAAAATACAGCAAATTCTTAAAACAAAAAAAAATCCTGTTCGCCACGGCAAACAGGATTTTTTGTTATAAATAAAGAGCAACTGTAGTGTCTCTTTATTTGCTTATTTAGAAAGAGCTGCTTTTACTTGATCAGCCGCTTCTTGAAATTCAACAGCAGATAAAATTGGCATTCCTGAATTATCAATTAATTCTTTTGCGATAGCTGCATTTGTACCTTGTAAACGAACAATGATCGGTACTTTAATTGCATCACCCATATTTTTATAAGCATCAACAACTCCTTGCGCCACACGGTCACAACGAACGATTCCACCAAAAATATTAATTAAAATTGCTTTTACGTTTGGATCTTTCAATATAATACGGAAAGCAGTTTCAACACGTTTTGCATCAGCAGTTCCACCTACGTCAAGGAAGTTAGCAGGCTCAAAACCAGCATATTTAATTAAATCCATTGTTGCCATCGCTAAACCAGCTCCGTTAACCATACATCCAACTGTACCGTCAAGATCAACGTAATTTAATCCTACTTCTTTAGCTTCAACTTCGATTGGGTTCTCCTCACGAATGTCACGCATATCAGCATATTTTTTTTGTCTGTATAAAGCATTATCATCGATATTTACTTTAGCATCTACAGCCATAATTTTATTGTCAGATGTTTTCAAAACCGGGTTGATTTCAAACATCGATGCATCAGATCCAATATATGCATTGTATAAAGAATCGATAAATTTTACCATTTCTTTGAACGCATTTCCTGAAAGACCTAAATTAAAAGCAATTCTTCTTGCTTGAAAACCTTGCAATCCAACAGAGGGATCAATTTCTTCAGTAAAAATTAAATGTGGCGTATGTTCCGCAACTTCTTCAATATCCATTCCACCTTCAGTAGAATACATAATCATGTTACGACCTGTAGCTCTATTCAATAAAACAGAAACATAAAACTCAGAAGTTTCACTTTCACCAGGATAATAAACATCTTCAGCGATTAAAACTTTGTGTACTTTTTTACCTTCGGCAGAAGTTTGAGGTGTAACTAATTGCATTCCGATGATTTGTTCTGCAATTTCTTCTACTTGTTGTAAGTTTTTTGCCAATTTAACTCCACCACCTTTTCCACGTCCACCTGCATGAACTTGGGCTTTTACAACATACCAACTTGTACCCGTTTCGGTAGTTAATTGTTTAGCAGCAGCAACCGCTTCTACTGGGCTATTAGCAACGATTCCGCGTTGAATGCGAACTCCGTAACTAGCTAAAATCTCTTTTCCTTGATATTCGTGTATGTTCATAATATAGAATTTGTCTGGATTCTGAATTTATTCCAGAATAAAAGTGCCACAAAAATAGCAAAATTAAACAGAACTGTTATTTATTTTTCAATATAATATGCAACATAAATCAGTTTATTCTGTACCAGCCTCACTTTAGATTAGAAAAAAATAAAATTTAAAAATTCTTTACTAATTTGTTATAAAATTTAAAAAGAAATCCGAGGTAGAACATTTCTTTCAAAACTGGGAGCTTCGACTCTTTTTATTTGTTTACTTATTAGCGATTAATCATTTCACAAGTATTTAAACATCGTTTTTGCGATTTATTCAACCCTTTTTTACTATTACTGTAAAAATCGACCCGTTTTGGCATTTACACCTATTATATCCTAGCAAACCTTTAATTTTGTAGAAAAAATATTAAGCATGAAAGTTAAAGAACAAGGCCTTTATTTGCCCGAATTTGAACACGACAACTGTGGCGCAGGATTTATTTGCAATTTAAATGGAATCAAGTCCAATGACATTATACATAAAGCATTAGATATTTTAATAAAATTAGAGCATCGTGGAGCTGTGAGTGCTGATGGTAGAACTGGAGATGGAGCAGGAATTTTATTTGACATCCCTCACGATTTTTTTAAGAAAGTTTGTGATTTTGAATTACCCGAAACTAGACAATATGCAGTAGGAATGGTTTTTATGCCTAAAAGCCAAAACCAAGTTGTTTTTTGCAAAACTACTTTTGAAACTTCGATAAAAGACCAAAATCTAGAAATTCTAGGATGGAGAGATGTTCCTGTAGACGCTACTAATTTAGGACAAATAGCAGCCGAGAAAGAACCAACGGTAAAACAAGTATTCGTTGGCAAAAATGGATTAGATCTTACCGAACAACAATTCAATGCAAAATTGTTTGCAGCAAGAAAAATTGCTGAGCACGCTATTAGAAATTCAAGAATTTCCGAAAGCCACATGTTCTATTTTTCTAGTTTTTCAACAACAACAATAATATACAAAGGTTTGCTGATGCCGGAAGATATCAGTAGATATTATACTGATTTAACCGATGACGATTTGGTAACTAGGCTAGCTTTAGTACACCAACGCTTCTCGACTAATACTTTTCCTTCCTGGGAATTAGCACAACCGTTTAGATACATGTGTCATAACGGTGAAATAAATACACTTCGCGGTAACATAAGTAGAATGCGAGCTCGTGAAGAATTAATGAAAAGTGACGTTTTTGGTGATGATATAAAAAAATTATTTCCTATTATATTAGAAGGCAAATCCGATTCGGCTTCAATGGATATGGTAATCGAATTGTTATTAATGACAGGACGTTCTTTACCGGAAGCAATGATGATGGTTGTACCTGAAGCTTGGGAAAAACACCAAACAATGTCCGAAGATAAAAAAGCATTTTACGAATACAATGCTTGTATCATGGAGCCTTGGGATGGTCCAGCTTCTATTCCGTTTACGGATGGAAATGTTATTGGTGCTTTGTTAGACAGAAACGGTTTACGTCCATCACGATATACACTTACTAAAACTGGCTTTGTTATTATGTCTTCAGAAATTGGCGTTCTCGATATCAAGCCAGAAGATGTGATTAAACATGGTCGATTAGAACCTGGTAAAATGTTTCTAGTAGACATGAACGAAGGAAGAATTATTGAAGATGATGAGATAAAAAATGCTATTGCAACTAAACGTCCCTATAAAAAATGGCTCGATGAAAATTTATTGCAATTAGCTCAAATTCCTTATACTAACAATGCGATTCCAATAGAAAATATCGATTTTGAAACAAGACAGCGTTTATTTGGTTATACCATTGAAGATTTAAAAACTATAATCAACCCAATGGGGACGCAAGGTGCTGAGCCTTTAAGTTCCATGGGAAATGACACTCCATTAGCCGTTTTATCAGATCAACCGCAACTATTATACAACTACTTCAAACAGTTATTTGCACAAGTTACTAATCCGCCATTGGACGGTATTCGCGAAGAAATAATTACTGATATTAGTCTAGCTATTGGTGGTGATTACAACATTTTTGATATTGTTCCAAAACATTGTAAAAAATTAAAAATCCAAAATCCGGTTATTTCAAATGAGGATTTAGATAAAATAAGAAACATCAATCATCCTGATTTCAAATCGGTTACTATTTCAACTTTATACGATATAGAAAAAGGAGTAAACGGCTTAGAACGCGCATTGGAAAGAGCGGTGAAAGCTACTTTCAAAGCAGTTTCAGAGGGCTGCAACATTGTGATTATTTCTGACAGAGGAGTTAGTGAAAAATTGGCACCAATACCAATGTTGTTGGCTTGTTCTTATATTCATCATTCGCTAAACATTCTAAAAGTTCGTTCGAAATTTGGAATCATAATCGAATCTGCAGAACCTCGTGAGCCACACCATTTCGCTTTATTATTTGGATATGGCGCAAGCGCAATTAACCCGTACATGGTGAATGAGATTATTCATAACCAAGTAAATCAAGGTTTTATTACAGGTATAAAAGCAGATTATGCAATTAAAAATTACAATAAAGCAATTGCAAAAGGAATTCTTAAAATCATGAACAAAATTGGCATCTCTACTTTACATTCCTACAGAGCCGCACAGATTTTTGAAATTTTAGGATTAAATAAAACTTTTACTTCTAAATATTTTCCTTACACTCCTTCAAGAATTGAAGGAATTGGATTGAATGAAGTAGAAAAAGAAATCAAAAAAAGATACCAGAAGGCTTTCCCAAATTCAGAAGTAGCTAATTTATTGCCTTTAGAAATTGGAGGAATATACAGATGGAGAAGAACCGGTGAAAAACACATGTTCAACCCAACAACAATTTCTAAATTACAACAAGCTGTTCGATTAAACAGTCCAGAAAGTTATAAAGAATATGCTAATATGGTTAATGACCAAAGCAAAAACCTAATGACTATAAGAGGTTTATTCGAATTTAATAATTTGGATCCAATATCTATTGACGAAGTAGAACCTTGGACAGAAATTGTGAAAAAATTCAAAACTGGCGCAATGTCTTATGGATCAATCAGTCAGGAAGCCCATGAAAACTTAGCAATCGCTATGAATAGAATTGGCGGAAAAAGCAATTCTGGCGAAGGTGGAGAAGATTCTAAACGTTTTCAAAAAGATCTTAATGGCGATTCTAGAAATAGTGCGATTAAGCAAGTGGCTTCGGGAAGATTTGGTGTTTCTATCAATTATTTGACTAATGCCAAGGAGATTCAAATAAAAATGGCTCAAGGTGCAAAACCTGGAGAAGGTGGTCAATTACCCGGTGAAAAAGTAGTGCCATGGATTGCAGAAGTTAGAAATTCAACTCCATATGTTGGATTGATTTCACCACCGCCTCATCACGATATTTATTCTATTGAAGATTTATCTCAATTGATTTTTGATTTAAAAAATGCCAATCGTGAAGCACGTATTAACGTTAAATTAGTTTCTGAAGTTGGTGTTGGAACAATCGCTGCAGGTGTTGCTAAAGCGAAAGCCGATGTGATCTTGATTTCAGGATATGACGGAGGAACAGGTGCAGCGCCATTAACATCCTTACAACATACTGGAATTCCTTGGGAACTTGGATTGGCGGAAGCCCAACAAACCTTAATCTTAAATGATTTAAGAAGCCGTGTCGTTTTAGAATGTGACGGACAATTGAAAACAGGTCGTGATGTAGCCATCGCCGCCTTACTTGGTGCCGAAGAATTTGGTTTCGCAACCGCTCCGCTGGTAGCTTCAGGATGTATTATGATGAGAGCTTGTCACTTGAATACTTGTCCCGTTGGAATTGCAACACAGGATCCTGAATTGAGAAAAAATTTCAAAGGAACACCGGAACACATTATCAACTTCATGTATTTTATTGCCGAAGAGTTAAGAGAAATCATGGCGCAACTAGGGTTTAGAACGCTAAAAGAAATGGTTGGGCAATCTCAGAAATTGAATGTCAACAAAGCCATCAAACATTATAAGGCAAGTGGATTAGATTTATCTACAATTTTATACAAACCGGAAAAAGCAAAAACGGTTCCAAATCATAATACTACAACTCAAGACCATGCCTTAGAACATGTACTTGATTTTGATATTATAAAAGCAGCTATTCCTTCTATTTATAGAAAAGAAAAAACAAGAGTTACTTTTGATATCAAAAACACAGATCGATCTGTTGGCGCTATTTTAAGTAATGAAATTTCAAAAATTTATGGCGCCCAAGGATTACCTGAAGATACGATTTTAGTTGATTTTGAAGGCTCTGCCGGACAAAGTTTTGGTGCTTTTGCAACTAATGGATTATCATTTAAAATTCATGGAAATTGTAATGACTATTTAGGAAAAGGGCTTTCTGGAGGAAAACTGATTATAAAAGTTCCCCCTACCGCTACTTTCAAACCGGAAGAAAACATTATCATAGGCAACGTTGCACTTTATGGTGCGATTACGGGTGAAGCTTATATCAACGGTATGGCGGGCGAACGTTTTTGCGTTAGAAATTCTGGGGCAACAGCAGTTGTTGAAGGAATTGGAGATCATGGATGTGAATATATGACAGGAGGAACTGTAGTCGTTTTAGGAAAAACCGGAAGAAATTTCGCTGCAGGTATGAGTGGAGGTATCGCTTATGTTTTTGATCCAAATAAAAAATTCGACGCAACATTATGTAATATGGAAATGGTCGCATTCGAAACATTAGAAGATGAAGATGTTGCAAAACTAAGACGTTTAATTCGAAATCATTCCTTGTATACCAACAGTCCTTTGGCAAAAAGAATTTTGGAAGATTGGGAAAATCAACAAAAAAACTTTATCAAGGTAATGCCTATTGACTACAAAAAAGCATTGCAACGATTAGCGCAAGAAAAAAAAATTGAAGAACTAATAGCAGAATAGTCATGGGCAAGATAGGTGGATTTATAGAATATAAAAGAACTGACGAAAGTAATATAGTAGCTAAAGAACGGGTATCGAATTATAGTGAATTTACAATTCCTTTAGAAAAAGATAAAATTAAAGAACAAGGTTCCAGATGTATGGATTGTGGCATCCCTTTTTGCCACAGTGCCTGTCCGTTAGGAAATTTAATTCCAGATTTTAATGACATGGTACATCAGGAAGAATGGCAAAGTGCATTAGAGATTTTGCAATCAACAAATAACTTCCCTGAATTTACAGGTCGTTTATGCCCTGCACCATGTGAGAAATCATGTGTTTTAGGAATCATCAGCGAACCGGTAGCAATCGAAAATATCGAAAAAAATATTATCGAAAGAGGTTTTGCCGAAGGATGGATAAAACCACAACCTCCAAAAATAAGAACTGGTAAATCGGTAGCTGTGATAGGCTCTGGCCCTGCTGGTTTAGCAGCTGCACAGCAATTAAATCGCGCTGGACATACTGTAACCGTTTTTGAACGAGATAATGCAATTGGTGGATTATTACGTTACGGAATTCCAAATTTCAAATTAGAAAAAGGAATTATCGACAGACGTGTTAAAGTACTGGAAGCAGAAGGAATTACTTTTAAAACCAATGTAAACGTTGGTGTGAATTACAGTATAGACCAATTGAATGCTTTTGACTCAATCGTATTATGTGGAGGAGCAACTGAAAGAAGAAGTTTACCAACAAAAGGGATTGAAAGCAAAGGTGTTGTTCAAGCGATGACTTTTTTGACACAACAAACTAAAGTATTGTACGGTGAAGCAATTCCAGATCAAATAAAGGCAACTGGCAAGAATGTTATCGTTATTGGTGGTGGAGATACCGGTTCTGACTGTGTAGGAACATCAAATAGACATGGAGCAATATCGGTCACAAATTTTGAGATTTTACCAAAACCACCAGTTGGAAGAAGTGAAACTACTCCTTGGCCATTTTGGCCGCTACAATTAAAAACATCATCTTCACACGAAGAAGGTTGCAATAGAAATTGGTTAATCAATACCAAAGAATTCATATCTAATGAAAGCGGCCAATTAACAGGATTAAAAACTGTTGAAGTAGCTTGGAAAATGACACCTGGTCAAAGACCAGAATTGATTGAAAAGGAAGGTTCAGAGAAAATTTGGCCTTGCGATTTAGCGTTACTGGCACTAGGATTTACGGGTCCTGAAAAGACATTAAGCGATCAATTGGGATTAGAAGTTGACTTTAGAAGTAATTACAAAGCAACAAATTATCAAACAAATGTACCGCATATTTTTACAGCTGGAGATATGAGAAGAGGTCAATCTTTAATTGTTTGGGCTATTTCTGAAGGTCGTGAGGCAGCAAGAGAAGTTGACAATTATTTGATGGGTTTCACCAATTTACCAACAAAAGGAACCGGGGATTTACCCAATTTATAGTAGTATTCCATTTAAAATAATTAAAATTCAGCTTTTACAACAAAAGATTAAAAAAACAAAAAAACACAATAAATGTTTGTTTCCAAACATTTTGTTACAATTTGTTATAATCTTCGTTTTTATTTGTTTGTATTAGTAAAGATAATAAATTTGCAAAAAAATAATAACAATGCAATCAAAAGACTTAGTACAATTAGCGGAACAATTCGGAAGCCCATTATATGTTTATGATGCCGAAAAAATACAATCTCAGTACAACAGATTATCAAAAGCTTTTTCTAAGGTAAATAAGTTGCGCATTAATTATGCGATGAAAGCACTGTCAAATGTTGCTATACTTCAATTGCTTAAAGAAATGGGATCTGGACTGGATACCGTATCTATCCAAGAAGTAATGTTAGGACTTCATGCAGGTTACGAGCCCGAAAAAATATTTTATACCCCAAACGGAGTTTCTTTAGAAGAAATCGAAGAAGTTAACGCCATGGGAGTTCAAATAAATATCGATAATTTGTCAATATTAGAACAATTTGGAACAAAATATCCAAACGTTCCAGTTTGCATCCGAATAAATCCTCATGTGATGGCTGGAGGAAATGCAAATATTTCGGTAGGTCATATCGATAGTAAATTTGGTATTTCAGTTCATCAATTACCACATTTAGTTCGTATTGTCGAAAACACGAAAATGAATATCGTAGGAATACATATGCATACGGGTTCAGATATTCTTGATATTGAAGTCTTTTTATATGCCGCTGAAATCTTATTTGATGCTGCTAAAAATTTCAAAAATCTTGAGTTTTTAGATTTTGGAAGCGGATTTAAAGTACCATACAAAAAAGATGATATTGAAACTGATATTGAAGAATTAGGAAAAAAATTGTCTAAAAGATTCAACGCTTTTTGTGTTGAATACGGTAAAGAATTAACACTAATATTTGAGCCAGGTAAATTTTTAGTAAGTGAAGCTGGATTCTTTTTAGCAAAAGTAAATGTTGTGAAACAAACTACATCAACAGTTTTCGCAGGTATTGACAGTGGTTTTAATCATTTAATAAGACCAATGTTTTACGGTTCACAACATCATATTGAAAACATTTCTCATCCAAAAGGAAAGGAACGTTTCTACTCAGTTGTAGGCTACATTTGCGAAACAGATACTTTCGCAAATAACAGAAGGATTTCAGAAATAAAAGAAGGAGATATTTTATGTTTTAGAAATGCTGGAGCCTATTGTTTCTCCATGGCTTCGAATTACAATTCAAGATACAAACCCGCAGAAGTATTGTGGATGAACGGAGAAGGGCATTTAATCAGAGCACATGAAACCTTTGAAGATTTGTTAAAAAATCAGATTCCGCTACCACTTTCCGTAACCACAGTATAAAAATAAAAAATCCCATTTGACAAAGCAAATGGGATTTTTCATAATTAGGAAAATACTATTTATTTATTTTTTAATACCGTTTCCAAAACTTCCGACTCTGTTCCGTTAGGAAATGGAATTTTCAACATTTGCGAAAGTGTAGGCGCAATTTGAGTAATGTATTTTTTAGCATGCAATTCTCCTTTTGGAACTTGCCATCCGTAAAAAAGCAATGGTACATGAGTATCATAACTGTTAGGTGAACCATGTGTAGTTCCTGTAGCTTGATATTCCATATATCCCGCTTTATCAAGTATAACTATATCACCATTTTGTTTTGGATCATATCCTTTTGAAATAAAACTCAAAAAGTAATCATTTCCAGAAGAAGCCAAAATTTCTTCCTCGGTATATACTCTTTTAACTTGCTCCTGGGTCATCAAAAAGTCTTTAAAACTTTGTTTCACTTTTGCCAATTCTAAGCCTCTTTGTTTTATAATTTCTTTATTAAAAAAAAGATTAAAGTTAGAATAATCCAGTACTAAATCGACACCAAACGTATATATTGAATATTTTTTCAACGATTCAATAACATCTTTTGACGGAATATTTTTTACATTGTATTTATTATCTTTTAAATAATTTGGATTTTCAGCTCCAGCATGATCGGCAGTTAAAAAAAGTAAATATTTATCCTTTCCAACGGTTTTGTCTAAATAGTTTAAAAAGATAGCCAAAGTTTGATCTAAACGCAAGTAAGTATCCTGTAACTCCATAGAACGCGGTCCAAAAGTATGCCCTACATAATCAGTGGAAGAAAAACTAACGGTTAGAAAATCCGTAAAATCATCTTTCCCTAGCTCTTCTTTTTCTATTGCTTTCATCGCTAAATCTGCTAAAATATCATTCCCAAAAGGTGTAGTACGTAAAATATCTGCGCCTTTTTCTTTATATATCTTACTCAAATCATATGGAAAAACGGGTGCGTTAGCTTTATCTAATTTCCCTTCATATGGATTATCATCAGGAAGACTTTCATTATAAGTAGCTTTAGGCTTTAATAAATCCCAACCTTTATTAATGTAATTCATATATCGTTTTTCTAGGTTGAATTCTGTTACCCAATCAGGTAATATTGAACCATAAAAGGTACTTGAGATAAAAGATCCTGTTTTACTATACCAAAATGCCCAATTAGCGAAATGACCTGCAGGCAAAATTGCGCCACGATCTTTGATACTTAATCCAATTACTTTTCCTTTGAAATTCGTTGCCATACGCAATTCATCAGTGATGGTAGTACTTAATAAGTTTTTTGGAGACATTGCCCCCTCCTTCTCTGTTCCATCACCAACTGTTTTTACAGAAGCGTCATCGGTACAATACATGTTTTTCTCTGTAGCTTTGTTGAACCAATCATTCCCTACAATACCGTGAGTCGACGGTGTTGTTCCTGTATAAATACTTGCATGACCAGGAGCTGTATAAGTAGGTACATAATTGTAATGCATATTATGAAATGTATAGCCGTTGTCCATGATTCTTTTAAAACCATTAGCTGAAAAATCATCTGAAAAACGATACAAATATTCCATTTTCATTTGATCTACAACAATACCAACAACCAATTTTGGTCTCTCTTGAGCTTGCATATTTAAAGCCATAAAAAATGACAAAGACAAAATAACTTTTTTCATATTATATTTTTATATAGTTCTCCAAAAATACAATTTAATGTTATAAAAATAGGCGTGAAGTAGAACTTAAGAACAATAAATTATCGTTTTTAAATCATTTTAAATGGGCTTGAACCTATAATTTAGCACACTATAAAAATTTTAACGCAAAAAATCCACATCAACTGAATGCTGAGGATATAATAGAATCTGACACTAGTTCAGATTAAAGAAAGGCGACCAATCGATTCGCTGGGTAAACACGTGGAACTGCTGTAAAACAAAAAATCCTCATCAAATGAATGATGAGGATTTTTCAAAGAAAGGCGACGAACCCAGGCAATAGCCGAACACGTCGTACCTATAAAAAAAAAGAACCCCAGCTTTTTCAAGCTGGGGTTCCATAAAGAAAGGCGACGACATACTCTCCCACATAACTGCAGTACCATCTGCGCAGGCGGGCTTAACTACTCTGTTCGGGATGGGAAGAGGTGAGCCC
>NZ_JADOVD010000011.1:0-149071 GCF_015752245.1 Flavobacterium sp. CG_9.10 | reverse complement strand
GATAATAGAAGTTCCTTGGGTACTTCTAGTTAAAGCATCAGTGGTAGTTCCCGTAATTGTTCCTGCGCAAACATCAGTAGTGGTTGGAGCCACGGTGGTAGCGGAACATTCGCCGGTTGCATCAGCCAAAGTTGGAGTGACCGGAGCAGCAGTGTCTTTTACGATTATATTTTGCGTAGCCGTTGTTGAGTTTCCGTTTCCGTCGCTGAAATTCCAAGTGATAACCGAAGTTCCTTGTGTGTTTCTGGTCAAAGCATCAGAAGTAGTTCCAGTGATTGTTCCTGCGCAAGCATCAGTGGTGGTTGGAGCAGTTGCAGTTGCAGAACACTCACCTGTTACATCCGCCAAAGTTGGTGTTACTGGTTTGGTAGTATCTTTTACCACTATGTTTTGCGTAGCGGTTGTTGAATTTCCGTTTCCGTCGTTGAAAGTCCAAGTAATAACCGAAGTTCCTTGAGTACTTCTAGTCAAGGCATCAGAAGTAGTTCCAGTGATTGTTCCAGAACAGTTGTCCGAAGTAGTTGGAGCCACCGCAGTTGCAGAACATTCTCCTATTGCATCCGCCAAGATTGGTGTTGCCGGTTTAGTATTGTCTTTTACAACTATGTTTTGAGTAGCGGTTGTTGAGTTTCCGTTTCCGTCGTTGAAAGTCCAAGTAATAACCGAAGTTCCTTGGGTGCTTCTAGTCAAAGAATCAGTGGTAGTTCCAGTGATTGTTCCGGCGCAAGCATCAGTCGTTGTTGGAGTTGTTGCAGTAGCAGAACATTCGCCTGTAGCATCCGCCAAAGTAGGCGTTAGTGGTTTAGTAGTATCTTTTACAACTACGTTTTGTGTAGCTGTAGTAGTGTTTCCATTTCCATCATCAAAAGTCCAAGTAATAACCGAAGTTCCTTGAGTACTTCTTGTCAAAGCATCAGAAGTAGTTCCAGTAAGTATTCCTGAACAGTTGTCTGTAGTTGTTGGAACTGTTGCAGTAGCCGAACATTCCCCAGTTGCATCAGCCAAGATAGGTGTTACCGGAGCAGTATTGTCTTTTACCACTAGGTTTTGAGTAGCTGTAGTAGTGTTTCCATTTCCATCATTGAAAGTCCAAGTAATAACCGAAGTTCCTTGAGTACTTCTAGTCAAAGCATCAGTGGTAGTTCCCGTAATCATTCCGGCGCATGCATCAGTAGTGGTCGGAGCAATTGCAGT
Source organism: Flavobacterium sp. CG_9.10 (assembly GCF_015752245.1). Classification (NCBI taxonomy): domain Bacteria; kingdom Pseudomonadati; phylum Bacteroidota; class Flavobacteriia; order Flavobacteriales; family Flavobacteriaceae; genus Flavobacterium; species Flavobacterium sp. CG_9.10. The sequence continues at coordinate 147,877 of NZ_JADOVD010000011.1, read as the reverse complement.
GGCAGAACATTCTCCTGTGGCATCCGCCAAGGTTGGTGTTACTGGTTTAGTAGTATCTTTTACAACTATGTTTTGAGTAGCGGTAGTTATGTTTCCGTTACCGTCATTGAAAGTCCAAGTAATAACCGAAGTTCCTTGAGTACTTCTAGTCAAAGCATCAGTGGTAGTTCCCGTAATCGTTCCGGCGCAAGCATCAGTAGTTGTTGGAGTCACCGTAGTAGCAGAACATTCTCCTGTGGCATCAGCCAAGATTGGTGTTACCGGAGCAGTATTGTCTTTTACAACTACGTTTTGCGTAGCTGTAGTAGTGTTTCCATTTCCATCATCAAAAGTCCAAGTAATAACCGAAGTTCCTTGGGTACTTCTAGTCAAAGCATCAGTGGTAGTTCCCGTAATCATTCCGGCGCATGCATCAGTAGTGGTCGGAGCAATTGCAGTGGCAGAACATTCTCCTGTGGCATCCGCCAAGGTTGGTGTTACTGGTTTAGTAGTATCTTTTACAACTATGTTTTGAGTAGCGGTAGTTATGTTTCCGTTACCGTCATTGAAAGTCCAAGTAATAACCGAAGTTCCTTGAGTGCTTCTAGTCAAAGAATCAGTGGTAGTTCCCGTAATCGTTCCGGCGCAAGCATCAGTAGTTGTTGGAGTCACCGTAGTAGCAGAACATTCTCCTGTGGCATCAGCCAAGATTGGTGTTACCGGAGCAGTATTGTCTTTTACAACTACGTTTTGCGTAGCTGTAGTAGTGTTTCCATTTCCATCATCAAAAGTCCAAGTAATAACCGAAGTTCCTTGGGTACTTCTTATCAAAGCATCAGAAGTAGTTCCAGTGATTGTTCCTGAACAGTTGTCTGTAGTTGTTGGAACAGTTGCAGTAGCCGAACATTCTCCGGTTGCATCCGTCAAGGTTGGTGTTACGGGTTTGGTATTGTCTTTTACCAATATGTTTTGAGTAGCGGTTGTTGAATTTCCGTTTCCATCGTTGAAAGTCCAAGTAATAACCGAAGTTCCTTGAGTGCTTCTAGTCAAAGAATCAGTGGTAGTTCCAGTGATTGTTCCTGAACAGTTGTCCGTAGTAGTTGGAGCCACCGCAGTAGCTGAACATTCCCCTGTGGCATCCGCCAAGGTTGGTGTTACTGGTTTAGTGTTGTCTTTTACAACTATGTTTTGCGTAGCGGTTGTTGAATTTCCGTTGCCATCGTTAAAAGTCCAAGTAATAACCGAAGTTCCTTGGGTAGTTCTAGTCAAAGCGTCAGTGGTGGTTCCACTAAGGGTTCCCGCGCAAGCATCGGTGGTTGTTGGAGCTGTTGCAGTAGCCGAACATTCCCCAGTTGCATCCGCCAAAATTGGACTGATAGGTGCTGTATTATCAACAACATTTATTGTTTGAGATGAAGTAGATGAATTGTTACAATTATCTATCGCTGTCCATGTTCTAGTTACAGAAAATATGCTTGAATTTGAGCCACTTGTAACTACGTCATTATACACTAATGTAATAACAGATCCACAATTGTCTGTCGCTGTCGCTGGAGTAAATACTGGAGTATTTGGACAATTGATTGTTGAATCAGCAGGCAATGAAGCAATTATTGGAGCCGTAGTATCTGTAATTGCAATCACTTGAGAGAATACAGTACTTGCATTAGTACAAGCATCCGTAGAAATCCAAGTGTTAGTGTATGAACCAGCCGCACCACAAGTTCCAGGTACAAACACACCTGAAGTTTTAGTATATGTGATTGTACCCGCACAATTGTCTGTTGCAGTTGGAGCCAATGATTGCGCAGCAGTTAAAGTAGCAGCATCACTACATTCCACAGTTGCATCTAAAGCATTTGCAGTAGTTGACCATGTTGGAGCCGTAGTATCAGAAACTGTAATCACTTGAGTGAATACAGTACTTGCATTAGTACAAGCATCGGTAGCCGTCCAAGTGTTAGTATACAAACCAGCCGCACCACAAGAACCTGAAACGAATGCACCAGAAGTTTTAATATATGTGATTGTACCCGCACAATTATCTGTTGCAGTTGGAGCCAATGATTGCGCAGCGGTTAAAGCAACAGCATCACTACATTTTATGTTTTTATCTAAAGCACCATTAGTTGTTGACCAAATTGGAGCAGTTGCATCAATTATTCTAATTACTTGAGAGAATACTGAACTTGCATTATCACAATCATCTCTCGCTATCCATGTGTTAGTATATGTACCCGCTGCACCACATGTTCCAGAAACAAAAGCACCTAATGTTTTAGTATAAGTAACAGTACTACAAATGTCAGTAGCAATTGGATTCATATTTTGAGCATTTGATAAACCAGAAAAATCGTTACACTCTAAAGTTACATCTAAAGCCGTTGCAGTGGTTGTCCAAGTTGGAGAAGTGTTATCAACTACATTTATTGTTTGAGTTGCAGTAGTAACATTTCCAGAAGCATCAGTTGCTGTCCAAGTTCTAGTTAAGGAATAATTTCCATCACAAATACCAGTTGTAGTGATATCATCATATGTAAGTGTTAACGAACTACATAAATCAGTAGCTATTGCATTTGCAAATACCGGTATTGCTGGGCAATAAATAGTTGAATCAGCAGGTAATGGGTTGAATGTAGGTGAATTTGAGTCTGTAATCGTAATAAATATTGTTGTATTATCACAATTAGTTGCATTTAATTTTTCACAAATTTGATAATTAATTGAATAATTTCCTGCAGGGATACCTTGAATAATGCTTATATTCCCTGAACTATCTATAGTAATATTTGGATGACTTGCGGAAGTTATTGAAAAGTTAACATCATTTATTGCTACACTACTTCCATTTAAAATGTCATTTGTTAATGCATTTCCAATATATCCAGTAGGTGTACAATTTACATTTGTATAAGTATCATTATATGCACTAATAGTTGAGTTGTTTACTACTATTGTAACCGTTGCTGAACTACAATTCGTTGGATTTAGTTTTTCACAAATTTGGTAGATTATCGTATATGTTCCAGCAGGAGTTCCAGCAGGAACTGATATTTGACCTGTTGAACTATTAATGACTGGTATTGGGTTTGAACCAATAGGAGTTGCAGGGGTTGTAATTGTTAAATTCACTTGAGAAATTGAAGCAGAAAAACCATTTAGCGTATCGTCTCCATTTCCATTATTTAATAAAACATTTCCAGCATTTGTGTTACCTGTCGCGCCATTTCCACCATTGATAGTATCATTGTTAGCAATAATAAGTGCGTTAGTCACGGTAACAGTTACGGTAGCAGTTTTACAATTTGAAGGATTTAATTTTTCACAAATTTGGTACACAAGTAAATACGTTCCAGAAGAAGTTCCAACTGCAACATTCACTGAACCATTAGACGTATTTAAAGTAACACCAACATTTGTCGTAGAAACTTGAGTTAAGTTTACTGTCGCTAAAGTCGCTGTTGCACCGTTTAAGGTATCGTTAGTTAAAACGTTTGCCAAAGTCTGACCCCCAGAAGCATCTACAATAGAAGCACCAGTATCATTATTAGCCATAATAGCGGCATTGGTAACCGTAACAGAAACAGTCGCTGTTTTACAATTGGAAGGATTTAATTTTTCGCAAATTTGGTAGATTAGGACGTACGTTCCAGAAGGTGTTCCCGGAGCAACATTCACTGAACCATCCGCTAGATTTAAAGTAACACCAGCATTCGTTGTAGAAACTTGCGTTAAGTTTACGGTTGCTAAAGTTGCTGTTGAACCGTTTAAGGTATCGTTCGTTAAAACATTACCTACCGTTTGACCACCAGAAGCACCAACAATTGGCGCACCAGTATCATCCGTAGCTACAATGGCAGCATTCGTCACGGTAACCGAAACAGTAGCTGTTTTACAGTTTGAAGGATTTAATTTTTCACAGATTTGGTAAACCAATAAATACGTTCCAGAAGGAGTTCCAACTGCCACATTTACTGAACCATCCGCTAGATTTAAAGTAACACCAGCATTCGTTGTAGAAACTTGCGTTAAGTTTACGGTTGCTAAAGTCGCTGTTGCGCCGTTTAAGGTATCGTTTGTTAAAACATTACCTACCGTTTGACCACCAGAAGCACCAACAATTGGCGCACCAGAATCATCCGTAGCTACGATAGCAGCATTTGTCACGGTAACAGTTACGGTAGCAGTTTTACAATTTGAAGGATTTAATTTTTCACAGATTTGGTACATTAGGAAGTACGTTCCAGAAGGTGTTCCCGGAGCAACATTCACTGAACCATTAGACGTATTTAAAGTAACACCAACATTTGTCGTAGAAACTTGAGTTAAGTTTACTGTCGCTAAAGTCGCTGTTGCACCGTTTAAGGTATCGTTAGTTAAAACGTTTGCCAAAGTCTGACCCCCAGAAGCACCTACAATAGAAGCACCAGTATCATTATTAGCCATAATAGCGGCATTGGTAACCGTAACAGAAACAGTCGCTGTTTTACAATTGGAAGGATTTAATTTTTCACAAATTTGGTAGGTAACTGTATACGAACCAGAAGGCGTTCCAGCTGCCACATTTACAGCACCAGTTGCAGGGTTTAAAGTAACCCCAACATTCGAAGTTGCAACTTGCGTTAAGTTTACTTTGGCTAAAGTCGCTGTAGAACCATTCAAGGTATCGTTTGTTAAAACATTACTTAACGTCTGACCACCAGAAGCACCCACAATCGGCGCACCAGTGTCATCTGTTGCTACAAGAGCAGCATTCGTCACGGTAACAGAAACAGTAGCTGTTTTACAGTTGGAAGGATTTAATTTTTCACAAATTTGGTATACTAGGAAATAAGTTCCAGAAGGTGTTCCTGGAGCAACATTCACAGATCCATCAGCTACATTCAAAGTAACGCCAGCATTCGAAGTTGAAACTTGCGTTAAGTTTATAGTCGCTAAAGTTGCCGTAGAACCGTTTAAGGTATCGTTAGTTAAAACGTTTGCCAAAGTCTGACCACCAGAAGCACCTACAATAGAGGCACCAGTATCATTGTTAGCCATAATAGCGGCATTGGTAACCGTAACAGAAACCGTTGCAGTACTACAATTCGTTGGGTTTAATTTTTCACAAATTTGGTAGGTAACTGTATACGAACCAGAAGGCGTTCCAGCTGCTACATTTACAGCACCAGTTGCAGTGTTTAAAGTAATCCCAGCATTGGTTGTTGCAACTTGCGTTAAACTTATGTTTGTTAACGTTGTTGCACCACCATTAAATGTATCATTAACTAAAATATTAGCAATAGTTTGGCCACCGGAAGCGCCGACAACATTAGCTCCAGCGTCATTAACGGCATTGATTACAGAAGGAGAAACCGTTACTGTAACTACTGCTTCATCACAATTTGTTGGATTTAATTTTTCACATATTCTATAGGTCAATGTATAATTTCCAGCAGGTGTTCCAGCCGCCACTAAAACGTTAGTTCCTGATAAAGTTATTCCTGCATTAGTTGAAGATACAAAAGTTGTATTTACTTGAACAGCATTCACTGCTACGCCACCTAAAGTATCGTTTGATAATACATTTGTGAAAGCAGTTCCACCAACATAACCGTTGATAGGAGAAGCGGTATCATTAACAGCATCAATAACTGGAGTTCCCACTGGGACAGCTACGGTGGCTGTTGAACAATTTGATGGGTTAAGTATTTCACATATCTTGTAGGTCAATGTATAATTCCCGGCTGGCGTTCCTGAAGCTATAATAACATTAGTTCCAGATAAAGAAACTCCCGGATTGGTTGAAGACACAAATGACAGTGTAACTTTTGAAGGAATAACCGCAGCACCATTTAAAATATCATTTCCTAAAACATTTGTAAATGAGGTACCACCTGTAAAACCTGTAACAGCTGAACCAGTATCATTTACAGCAAGAATAGGAGCTGCAGTTACAGTTACAGAAACCGTTGCTGTACTACAATTAGTAGGATTTAATTTTTCACAAATTTGGTACGTAACTGTATAGGTTCCTGATGGCGTTCCTGCTGCCACATTTACAGCACCAGTAGCCGGGTTTAAAGTAACACTAGCATTAGTAGTTGAAACCTGAGTTAAGTTCACCGTTACTAAAGTTGCAGTTGCACCGTTTAACGTATCATTCGTTAATACATTTGTAAAAGCAGTACCTCCATTATATCCATTTATAGGAGCAGCAGTATCATTATTCGCGATGATTATTGCATTGGTAACAGTAACACTAACAGTAGCTGAACTACAATTAGCAGTGTTTATTTTTTCACAAATTTGGTAGGTTACTAAGTAACTTCCGGATGGCGTATTTGCAGACACATTTACAGAACCTGTAACAGCATTTAAAGTAACCCCGGCATTAGTAGTTGAAACCTGCGTTAAGTTCACCGTTGATAAAGTAGCAGTTGCTCCATTTAGGGTATCATTAGTTAAAACATTCGCTAATGATTGACCACCAGAAGCACCAACTATATTTGCACCGGTATCATTTAAAGCTTGAATAACAGCGTTTATTGGTGTAGGTGTTGATGTAGCCGTATTATTTCCTGGCGTAGGATCAAATAATGGACCAGATATAGTGGCAGTATTTGCGTAGTTCCCAGTTGACAAAACGGTTGCAACAATGGTTAAGGTAGCACTTGCATTGATGGCAAGATTACCAACAGACCAATTTGGTGCTGTCCAAGTTCCTACTGAAGGTGTTGCCGATACTAATGTATAACCTGTAGGCAACGCATCATTCACGGTAACTCCAGTTGAAGCATACGGTCCGTTGTTTGTTGCTGTTATGGTAAAGGTCACAGTGGTTCCAATAATTGGATTGGCATTATTTTCTGTTTTCGTAATTGCTAAATCTGAATAACCTGCAACATTTACTATGGCAGCAGTTTGTGATGTACAACTTACCGCGTTTAAATTCCAAGCAAATACATTTAGATTATAGGTTCCAACGGTATTAAAAGCAGTAGTTTGAATCGTTATCGTTCCATTATTACCAAATACTGAAGGCGATATCGAAGCATTCGCTGCGTTTTTGATATAATATAAAACGCCAGAAATTGAATTAGTAATCGTGAAAGTGGCCGTGTTTCCTACTATAATATTTTGTGTAGTTGCTGCTAGAACTGGTGCTGGCGGATTAGCACAAACTACTGTAACTCGAGCAGGACAAATCACTTCAAGTAAACCTGGTTCGCTAACACCGATACTTAAAATTCCACCTCCATATATTCTATTTGAAGCTGTTGTATTAACCGGAATGCTCCAAGCACTTAAACTTGTTATAACGTTTCCTATTGCAGCGCCATCAATGTATAATGTTACGGTAGTATTTGGAACGGCGCTTGCTAAAGTACCTGAAACGGATGTAACATTATCTAAGATAGGATTTGTTATAGTGCCACATCTTGCGCTTGATGTTGCCGTGAAAGTTGTTACAGTATTAGAAGCAATACTTGTTCCGCATGAAGTAGTTTGTTGCGCGTAATAAACGGAACCAGCAATACCTGCATTTGCAACAGTTTGCCAATTACCTGATGCATTAACGATTGCTGTGCCAAAAACGGCTCCGGTAGAATCATATACGGTAACAGTTGCGCCGGGATACCCTGATGTTCCTGAAATTGGTAGTCCAGATTGGATTTGATTACTCGCATTAGAGGAAATTACTGGCGGATAAACCACACAACTTACTGTTATTGAAATTGGATTAGAAGAACATCGCGCACCGTTTGTTGCTCGTAGCGTTAATACATCACCAACTATTAAATTATAACTGCTTAATGGAAAAGAAAATGTTCCAGCACCAGTAGAAGTTTGCGTACTAATTAAGTTTTCATTTAAATACAAACGTATTGTTATACTTGCAGTTGAAGTACCAGTTAATGACTGCGAAGCAGCATAAATTGGATCTGAGGTTATCACTGGACTGGCAGTATTTCCGTTTCCAGCCAAACAGATATATGTATTACATAAACTCTTGCATTGACCAGGAACTATTTGTTCTATATAATATTCACCAGAAGGAATTGCATTTGACGCACCAGTATTACAAACGAGTGTAGAACCACCATTTCCACCATCCCAATACCAATTTCCTCCGATTACCGTTCTAGTTTTAACTAATGTTATACCGGTACTAGTAACATTATAAATATTGATTGTTGCACCAGTAACACCTGTTCCTTCAAAACCTTTTCGCGTGGCACAAGTAATTGTTGGACAAGGAGAAGTTATCCCACTAGGACAAGCAGGCGGACCAATATTTACTATATTACTAGTAAAACATTGTGACTCATTTGTGGCTTGCGCTTTGGCTGTTATTATGTCGCCAGCAAGCAGTATCACTCCCGTAATAGACCATGCTCCTCCACTTGTTGCAGTGGTTGTGCCCAGCAAAGTACCGTTTCTATATATTGTTATTGTTGCTGTTGATTGTGTTGAATAGGACGCTTTTGTCCAGGTACCAGTTATCGAAGTTGATAAAGTGGTTAAACCAGTATTTAGAACTGGTGCAGCAGTACACAAATTAGTATTACAGGTTCCGGCAGCAATTTCAGCTGGCGTACAAGGATTTTGTGCGTTGATATCTGGTGAATAGGCATCAGATACTGGACCACACAAAGCATTTTTTGGAGCCATTACGGTTGTTGCATCAAATCGTAATGGGGTTGAAGTAGTAATTGCACCTGCACCTGTAAAAGCAGATAGCGGTGCGTAGAAATCTAAAAAGTAGTCTGGATCACCATCGTTAGTTGTTAAAGCAATTGAAGTTTGAGCATATTGTCGGTTAGCTGGCGTCGTGAATAAGTATTCAGTTACTGCAGCGTTACATGGACTAGTATTTACATTATAAACTTTTACGCTAAATCCTGTTTCATAAACTAGTTCATATTCATAACCAGGATTAGAAGCAGAGTAGGTGGGATCTGCTGGACCAAATAATCCATCAGTATCAATTAATAAACTGTATCCTTTTGCTCCTGGAATAATTTTTCCTAAACGCATACGAACCATTAAATTGGTTCCATCGGCATATACATAAATTGCTTTGTTATTGGCGTCTGGCACATAATCACTAAATCCACCATTTGGTCCACGTCTCAAATCACCTATAACTTCAGGAGTAATTGGTGTGATAGCCAAATATGGGATTTCACTAAAAGCAGCACCAACATCACCACCAACAAAACCTGCAGAGGTAAGAGATGCAAAACCATCATTATTGGGATCTAATACAGATGAATTACTAAGCGGAGGTATATTTCCAGCACCATCTCTTATTATCAAACCTTTAGTTTGTGAAAAACTTGAATTTAAACTAAAAACAATTAGAATAAATGTCAGTATTTGATAAATTTTATTGGGGTAAAATTTAATCATAGGTTATATTTTTAATTAAAAATAAATACTACATAATTAATTAAAAAAGTCAGTGAATTAGGATAGAAGTACTATCCTAAAACCTAAAATTAAAATTTAAATTCTGCAATAATTTATTCTGTTTTAGTTTTGGGGACTATTTATGCTTTTAAAAAAAATCTACTTTAATAATTATTTAGTTGATTAAAATATTTTATTAATTATCATTTATAGTAACGAATTTAACCAAAATGCCATCAATTGATATTTTTTATCTGTCAATGACTTAAATACTCGTTGAAAGGAACATTTTCTTGTTAATTAAACCTAAAATTTTGATGTATAACCAGTAAACAACACTAATAAAAACTTAATTGTGAGTTGATTAACTTTTTTTATAAAAAAATTAGCATTTGTAAATATAATTATCTACTAAAAAAAATGCACTAAATACGCCTTCACAAGAATTATTTTGATTACGAAAAAAACAGGCAAAAAAAATTATAAATCATTCTTTCTTTTGTAAATTGTATTAGAATATTTCACTAAATCGAAACACAGTGCCCATGACTATCTAAATGATCATTACCCTATGAAAAATTTAATATTAATTAGACATGCAAAATCAAGTTGGGACGCTCCACTGCACGATAAGGAACGGCCTTTAACACACCATGGAATGAAAGATGCACACCTTGTTTCCTCTAAAATTAGTGATCATCTTCCTAAAACTTACATTATTTGGAGCAGCACAGCTAAAAGAGCCGCTGACACCGCGCTTATTTTTGCTCAAAATATTTCTTATCCTATTGACAGTATCGTTTATAAAGACGACCTTTATACATTCGATGAAAAAAAACTGGAGAAAGTTATTAAATCATGTAATAATCTTTTCGATAGTGTTATTCTTTTTGGACATAATGTTGCTATTACAAATTTTGTTAATAAATTTGGGGATGTTTTTATTGAGAATGTTCCCACGGCAGGGTTTGTATCTTTGCAATTTCATGCAGATGATTGGACTAAAATTGATAAAGGCATAACAAAAAAAACAATATTCCCCAAAGATTTAAAATAAGTAGATGCCAGAACATAAATATATAGATAGAGAAAAAAGTTGGTTAGCATTTAATGCAAGAGTGCTTCAAGAAGCGGCAGATGATTCCGTACCATTGTTAGATAGACTACGGTTTTTAGGCATTTTTTCTAATAATTTAGATGAGTTTTTTAGAGTTCGCTTTGCGGCTATTAGACGGTTAAGTCTTTCAGGAATATCCGGAGAAAAGTATTTGGGCGGTATTTCGGCTCAAGAATTAGTAAAAGACATCACAGAAATTGTAATAGAACAACAGTCTGAAAGTTTACGGATATTAAGCACTATTGAAGCTAAATTAGAGTCTAAAAATATATTCATTATCAATGAAGATCAAATTTCGATCGAGCAGGAAATTTTTCTAAAAGAGTTTTTTATTCAAAAATTGAGTCCTGAATTAGTTACAATCATATTAAACGATTTAGCTGAATTTCCGTTATTGAAAGATACTTCAGGTTATTTGGCTATAAAACTCATTATGAAACTAAATAATGAGATCCGTTACGCGATTATTGAAATTCCAAAAACATTAAATCGTTTTGTTGTTCTTCCTTCAGATAATGATAAACAGTATGTTATTCTAATTGATGATGTTATAAGACACAATTTGAGTAGTATTTTCAATATTTTCGATTATGAAAGTGTTTCTGCCCACATGATAAAAATTACTAGAGATGCACAGTTAGATATCGATAGTGATTTGAGTAAAAGTATGATAGAAAAAATTTCAACAAGTGTTAAAGATCGAAGAATAGGGGAACCCGTGAGGTTTATTTATGATCAATTAATTGAAAAAGATACACTGCAATTTTTTCTAGATAAAATGCATATTGTAGCAACGGACAGTATTATTCCAGGCGGCAGATACCACAATAGACGTGATTATATGAATTTTCCAAATCTAGGGAGATTTGATTTATTGTATAAAAAGAATGATCCGCTGCCACTTCCTGGTTTGAGTCTTGAAGGAAGTATGCTGGAAAAAATAAGTAAAAAAGATTATTTATTAAATGCACCTTATCAGTCTTTTTCTTATCTGACAAAATTTTTGCGCGAAGCAGCTCTCGATCCAAAAGTAACCTCAATAAAGATTACGTTATATCGATTAGCTAAAAATTCTCAAATTATAAGCTCACTTATAAATGCTGCCAAAAACGGGAAGAAAGTTACGGTTCAAATTGAATTACAAGCACGTTTTGATGAAGCTTCAAATATATCTTACGCAGAACAAATGCAAATCGAAGGTATCGAACTCATTTTTGGAATAAAAGGACTAAAAGTGCACAGTAAAATATGTGTTATCGAAAGAATAGAAAATGAAAAAATAAAAAGATATGGTTTCATTTCTACAGGGAATTTTAATGAAGCTACAGCAAAAGTTTATACTGATGTAACCCTTTTTACAAGTCACCAACAAATTCTTAAAGACATTACGAAAATATTTGAATTTTTCGATATCAATTACAGAGTACATCGTTATAAACATCTGATTGTTTCTCCTCATTATACTCGATCCCGTTTCTACAAACTGATTGATAGGGAAATTTTGCATGCATTGGCAGGGAGAAAAACATATATTAAGTTAAAAATGAATAGTTTGTCTGATTTTAGAATGATTGATAAATTGTATGAAGCGAGTACAGCAGGCGTCAAAATACAACTTGAAATTAGAGGTATTTGTTCGTTGATTCCCGGAATTCCAGGAATGAGCCAAAATATTGAAGCAATAAGTATCGTAGATAATTATCTGGAACACTCGAGGATTTACATATTTGGGAATGCCGGGCAAACGGAAGTTTACATTTCATCTGCTGATTTTATGACCAGAAATCTTGATGGTCGAGTAGAAGTTACTTGCCCAATTTATGATCAAGAAATCAAAAATGAGCTAATTGACAATTTTGATTTAGGTTGGAAAGGGAATGTTAAAGCGCGATACCACTCCTATAAATTGGATAATAAGTATAAGGTAAGAAATCAAGATCCTATTTTCAGGGCACAATTAGAAACGTATAAATACTATCAAAATAAAGTAGAAGTCTTGGCAGAAAAAGTTACCTAGTATCTTGGCATCCTAATTGTAATTGATAAAAATATAAAAAGATAAATTTCAAATCATAGTAGAAGAATGATTAAAATAAAAAAATACGCTGCAATAGATATTGGTTCAAATGCCATGCGTTTATTGGTTGTGAATATTGTTGAACAAGATGGAAAAGAAACGCAATTTAATAAAAGTTCATTGGTTCGTGTGCCTATTCGTTTGGGACAAGATGCCTTTACTGTAGGTGAAATTTCTGAAGTGAATATTGATAGAATGTGTGATGCTATGAAAGCATTCAATTTATTAATGAAAGTGCATAAAGTCGAACGTTATATGGCTTTTGCTACTTCGGCGATGCGGGAAGCCTATAATGGCAAGGAAGTAGTTGCAATAATTAAGAAAAAAGCGGATATCAAAATAGAAATCATCGATGGAAAAAAAGAGGCAGCTATTATTGCTTCAACTGATTTACATCATTTATTAAAAACAGATCAAACCTATCTTTTTGTAGATGTGGGTGGTGGAAGTACAGAATTTACCTTGTTCTCCAATGGTAAAATGGTAAATTCAAGATCTTTCAAAGCTGGAACAGTTCGTTTATTGAATGACATGGTATGCGACGTTGTTTGGGATGAAATTGAAAAATGGATTAAAATTAATACCAAAGACTATGATGAAGTTACATTAATAGGCTCAGGCGGAAACATTAATAAATTATTCAAAATGTCCGGCAAAGTTCAAGAAAAGCCTTTGTCTTATATTTATATAAATTCACAGTATGCTTTTTTGAATTCCCTTACTTATGATCAAAGAGTAGCTGAACTAGGTTTGAATCCGGATCGTGCCGATGTAATTATTCCTGCTACAAGAATTTACCTTAATGCAATGAAATGGAGTGGTGCCAGAAATATTTATGTCCCTAAGATTGGACTTTCAGATGGTATTGTAAAAGCGATGTATAATGGTAAGATATAATTGATTTAATTCTGATTTGCGTATTTTAAATCATAATTAAATTTAAAAAAAAAATCTAAAAATCAATCAATTACACATTCAAATCTAATCCAAATGTTGTTCGTAAGAGTTCAATATTTGGATTTATTTCGTGAAGTCTATTGTAACGATCTTGGTCATTAAAATTTCTTTTATTTTCAAAACTTTCATTCACGATAACTTCTATCGTAATATCATGATTGTGTAAATGACCTTTTAAATGTCCTAAAAGTCCATTCAATTCTTTCTCAAAATCTAATTTGGAACCTTCATTTGGCAATTCAATAGTAATAGCGTTGCCATTCAATACTGGGTCGTTGATAAGTAATAACGATTCCATAATTCGAAACCCTTTTTCTCCTAAACGTTGTGCATACTTGTTCCAATGTAGTAGCATTTCGGTTTCTGTAAAAGCTTCCGTAGGCAAATGAACGACCTCTTTCACTATTCCCTTATTGCTTTCTTCTAATGCTTTTTTGGCACGAATACTTGACAATGAAAAGGCAGAAATTTTTGGTTCGTTAGAAGTAGGAATATCAATTTTTACTGTCGGAGTAAGAACAGGAATTACAGGCGCAATAGCAATTGTTACCGGTTCTTTTTCTTGAACTGATTTTATTACTGCGATAGTGTCATTACTTTCGAGCTTCGACTTTTGAGTTTCGATTATTGAGTAATCACTATTTCTAAAATAGGTAGGTGGAATTATAAATTTGTCAACTTTTTTTTTTCTCCATCAAAAGTGATAGAGGCAAGTTGCATCAAACAAAGTTCAACAAGCAATCGCTGGTTTTGACTTAGTTTGTATTTTAAATCGCAATCATTTGCAATTTCAATTCCTTTTAATAAAAAATCTTGACGGCAGTTTTGTGCTTGTATGCCATAAATTTTCTGCGCTTGTTCACCCACTTCCAATAACGATAAAGTTGAAGGCGTTTTGCTTACCAATAAATCTCTGAAATGAGAGGCTAATCCGGCTACAAAATGATGAGAATCAAATCCTTTAGAAAGAATGTCATTAAAAGATAATAATAATTCAGGAATTTTATTTTCCAAGATTAGATCCGTCACCTTGATGTACGTTTCATAATCTAAAACATTTAGATTTTCTGTAACGGCCTGACGTGTTAAGTCTTTTCCACAAAACGAAACGACTCTATCAAAAATTGATAACGCATCGCGCATCGCTCCATCCGCTTTTTGGGCAATAATATGCAATGCATCGTCTTCAAAAACTACGCCTTGACTTGTCGCAACTTCGGCAAGATGTTCTTTGGCGTCTTTTACAGTGATTCTTTTGAAATCAAATATCTGACAACGAGACAATATCGTTGGAATAATTTTATGTTTTTCGGTCGTAGCCAAAATGAAAATGGCATGCTTTGGCGGTTCTTCGAGTGTTTTCAGGAAAGCGTTGAAAGCTGCCGAGGACAGCATATGAACCTCGTCAATAATATATACTTTGTATTGTCCTGTTTGTGGCGGAATCCGTACTTGATCAATCAGGTTTCTGATATCATCAACTGAATTATTTGAAGCAGCATCTAATTCGAAAACATTAAAGGCAAAATCTTCGTTTGGATCATCATAACCCGGCTGATTGATTTTTCGAGCCAAAATACGAGCGCAAGTAGTTTTTCCAACTCCTCTAGGTCCTGTAAATAATAGGGCAGAGGCAAGATGATTGGTTTCTATGGCATTTAATAAAGTATTGGTAATGGCTTTTTGTCCTACCACATCTTTAAATGTTTGAGGTCTGTATTTACGTGCCGATACTACAAATTGTTCCATAGAATTTTTATTCGAAAGCAAATATAGGATTTGAAAATTCAAAAACCAAATTCCAAATTCAAATCTAAAAATTAAAAATAAATTAATTTTTAACGTGTTGGGTGAAATTAAATCATTTGAATTTTTACGGAAAAACAGGTCTGTAAAACATTGTCCCGTCTTGAAATAACGATACGTAAAAATTATTTTAAAATTCCAACTTAAATATAGCGAGTGTTTTATTTTGTTATAGCCGTTTCCATCTGTACAAAATCACTATATTTTGTTTGAAAACGCACCCAAATCGTCCTTTGTGGTTATACAATCTAATTTGTCTATATTTGTTCACCAAAATAAAGTTATAGTGAGTCAAATCAATAAGCTAAAAATATTCAATGATCCCATTTACGGGTTTATTACCATTCCGAATGCCTTAATCTACGACTTAGTTCAACATCCTTATTTTCAGAGGTTACGTCGAATTTCACAAATGGGTTTGTCCTATTTAGTTTATCCTGGAGCGAATCATACCCGATTTCATCATGCTTTAGGTTGTATGCATCTAATGCAAAAAGCAGTTGAAGTACTTCGTTTTAAAGGGGTTTCCATATCTCCCGATGAAGAAAATGCATTGTACATTGCTATTTTATTGCACGATATTGGTCACGGCCCGTTTTCACATGCGATGGAAAGAAGTATTGTTGAGGATGTGCATCATGAAGAAATTTCACTGCTTTTTATGAATCAATTGAATATTGAATTTAACGGTCAGTTGAGTTTAGCTATTCAGATTTTTAAGGGGGATTACGATAGAAAATTCATGTTGCAATTGATTTCCAGTCAATTGGACATGGATAGAATGGATTATCTAAAACGAGATAGCTTTTATTCGGGAGTGGCAGAAGGAAATGTCAATTCGGAACGACTGATTCAAATGATGAATGTGGTGGATGATTTCTTGGTAATTGAAGAAAAGGGCATCTATTCCGTGGAGAAGTTTCTGATGTCAAGACGATTAATGTATTGGCAGGCGTATTTACACAAAACCAGTTTAGTAGCCGAGTTAATTTTGACGAAAGTCTTAAAACGAGCTAAAGAATTGACAATAAAAGGAGTAAAATTACCATGTAGTGAACCGTTACAGTTTTTTATGCAAAATAAGGTTACGATGGATAATTTTGATGCTTCTACATTAGATTTATTTTCTCAACTAGATGATTTTGACATTATTAGTGCATTAAAAGCATGGCAAAGACAGGATGATTTTATATTGTCATCTCTTAGCAAAATGATTGTAAACAGGGATTTATTAAAAATAAAATTAACTAGCGAAAAAGTTTCTTTAGAAGAACTGCAGCCATTGAAAGAGCGTTTTGCGATGGAAAATAATATTTCTTTATTGGAGACTAATTATTTTATTTTTAAAGGCAAGATAAAAAACCAAGCCTACAGTAAAGAAGCGGAACCGATACGTATTTTGAAAAAAGACAGAACAGTAGAAGATGTTATTGAATCTTCTGACCAACTGAATTTAAAATCATTATCTAAATTGGTTACTAAATATTATATCTGTTTCCCAAAACAACTTGTAGAAATGAACATTTAAAATCTATTTTTTTATATTTTTGTCGCAATGAAATTTACAGCAGAACAAATAGCGGGTATATTAGAAGGTGAGGTTATTGGTAATCCCAAGGCTGAAGTGAATCAGTTGTCTAAGATTGAAGATGGAAAAGTAGGCTCATTAACTTTTTTAGCAAATCCAAAATACAATAACTTTATATATACAACAGAGGCTACAATTACGATTGTGAATAAAACTTTTGTTCCTGAAACACCAATAAAAACGACTCTTGTAAAAGTGGAAGATGCTTATATGTCTTTTTCTAAATTATTAGAATTTTATGATCAGGCAAAAGGAACTAAAAATGGAATTGAACAGCCCTCTATTATATCAGATACTGCAAAATATGGAGAGAACTTATATTTAGGCAGTTTTAGTTATTTAGGACAACAAGTGATATTAGGCGATAACGTAAAAATTTATCCTAATTGTTTTCTAGGTGATAATGTTGTAGTAGGTAATAATGTAACTATTTTCGCTGGTGCAAAAATTTATTCGGATACTATTATCGGGAATAATTGTATCATAAATTCAGGAGTGGTAATAGGAGCTGATGGTTTTGGTTTTGCACCAAATCCAGATGGAAGCTATACTAAAATCCCGCAAATAGGAAATGTAGTTATTGAAGATAATGTGGACATTGGATCTTGTACTACTATAGACAGGGCTACGATGGGATCTACAATTATTAGAAAAGGAGTCAAGCTGGACAATCAAATTCAGATTGCCCATAATGTTGAGGTAGGAGAGAATACTGTAATTGCAGCTCAAACGGGCGTTGCGGGTTCTACAAAAATTGGAAAAAATGGAATGATTGGTGGTCAGGTAGGCGTATCAGGACATTTAACGATAGGAAATAATGTTCGCATTCAGGCTCAATCTGGTGTTGGAAGAAATATAAAAGACAATGAGACTTTGCAAGGAAGTCCCTCATTTGGTTACAATGATTTTAGTAAATCATATGTTCATTTTAAGAATTTGCCAAAAATTGTCGCGGAAATAGAAGAATTAAAGAAACAAATATTAAACCAAAAAAATGGAAAAAATGGTTAAACAGAAGACCATCAAAACGGAAATTTCACTAACTGGAGTTGGATTACATACAGGAAAAGAAGTAAAAATGACTTTCAAACCTGCTCCAATAAACAATGGTTTTACTTTTGTTCGAGTAGATTTGGAAGGAAGCCCCGTTGTTGAAGCAGACGCAAATTACGTTGTAAACACACAAAGAGGTACTAATTTAGAGAAACTTGGTGTTAAAATACAAACGCCAGAACACGTTTTAGCGGCATTAACTGGTTGTGACTTAGACAATGTTATCATTGAACTAAATGCTTCAGAACTTCCTATCATGGATGGTTCCGCTAAATATTTTGTTGAAGCGCTTGAAAAAGCAGGTTTAGAGGAGCAAAGTGCAAAACGTAATGTTTATGTAATAAAAGAGGTCATTTCTTTTACCGATGAAGCTACGGGAAGCGAAATATTAATCATGCCAAGTGATCATTATAGTGTGACTGCCATGGTTGATTTTGGGACTAAAATTTTAGGTACTCAAAATGCCACGATGAAAGGGATTTCCGAATTTAAAGAAGAAATTTCAGAATCCAGAACCTTTAGTTTTCTGCATGAATTGGAATCATTATTAGAAAACGGACTTATTAAAGGAGGTGACTTGAATAATGCTATTGTATATGTTGATAAAGAAATATCAGCAACAACGATGGAGAATTTGAAAGTTGCTTTTGGAAAAGAAACCATTAATGTGAAACCAAATGGGATATTAGATAATCTTACTTTGCATTATCCAAATGAAGCCGCTAGACATAAACTGCTAGATGTAGTTGGAGATTTAGCATTAATTGGAACAAAAATACAAGGGAAAGTAATTGCCAATAAACCAGGACATTTTGTAAATACACAATTTGCCAAAAAAATGGCGAAAATTATAAAAATAGAACAAAGAAATTATGTTCCAGTTTATGATTTAAACTTGGAGCCATTGATGGACATCCATAAAATCATGGCTGTTTTGCCTCACAGACCTCCGTTCTTATTGATTGACAGAATCATTGAAATGTCTGAAAGTCATGTGGTGGGAATGAAAAATGTTACGATGAATGAAAATTTCTTTGTTGGACACTTTCCTGAAGCACCAGTTATGCCAGGCGTTTTAATTGTTGAAGCAATGGCACAAACTGGAGGGATTCTTGTGTTGAGTACGGTTCCGGATCCTGAAAATTATTTGACTTATTTCATGAAAATTGATAATGTAAAGTTCAAACAAAAAGTGCTGCCTGGTGATACTTTAATTTTTAAATGTGATTTAATAACTCCGATAAGAAGAGGTATTTGTCACATGCAAGCTAATGCTTACGCAAATGGAAAACTAGTTGCGGAAGCGGAGTTAATGGCTCAAATTGCAAAAAAACAGTAATTTTTTTTGTTGATTTGGTTAATCGTATATTCGGTTAATCGATTAAACAGTTAAACGATTAAATAAAGAATATGAATCAACCATTAGCGTATGTTCATCCAGGCGCCAAAATCGCCAAAAATGTAGTCATTGAGCCTTTTACCACCATACACAATAATGTTATTATTGGAGATGGAACATGGATTGGTTCAAATGTTACCATTATGGAAGGAGCAAGAATTGGAAAAAATTGTAATATTTTTCCAGGTGCAGTTATTTCAGCTGTCCCGCAGGATTTAAAGTTTGGTGGAGAAGATTCTTTAGCGATAATTGGAGACAATTGTACGATTAGAGAATGTGTAACCATTAATAGAGGGACTATAGCATCAGGGCAAACGACATTGGGTAACAACTGTCTAGTAATGGCTACCGCACATATTGCTCACGATTGTCACATTGGGGATAATGCTATTATTGTTAATGGTGTAGCTCTTGCGGGTCACGTTACCGTAGGGAAGTTTGCAGTAATAGGAGGCTTGGCAGCCATCCATCAATTTATTCAAATTGGGGATCATGCTATGATATCTGGTGGATCTTTAGTTAGAAAAGATGTTCCTCCATATACAAAAGCGGCTAAAGAACCTTTATCCTATGTTGGTATTAATTCTGTTGGTTTAAGAAGACGTGGATTTACAACCGAAAAAATTAGAGAAATTCAGGATATATACCGAATTCTTTATCAAAAAAATTACAACACCACGCAAGCTTTAGGAATTATTGAAGCCGAGATGGAAGCGACACCGGAGAGAGATGAGATTATTGATTTTATCAGAAATTCATCAAGAGGAGTAATGAAAGGATATTCCGGGAATTACTAAAAACAATTTCAGTTAGCACAAAATAAAAATATTAATAAAAATAAACAATATAATGGCATCTACATCAGATATTAAAAACGGATTGTGCATCAAGTACAACAATGATATATACAAAATTATAGAATTTCTTCACGTAAAACCGGGGAAAGGACCAGCTTTTGTTAGAACAAAATTAAGAAGTTTAACTAATGGAAAAGTATTGGATAATACTTTTTCTGCAGGACATAAAATTGAAGAAGTACGTGTTGAAAACCATAAATTTCAGTATTTATACCCAGAAGGGGATTTATTCCACTTTATGAATACAGAGACTTTTGAACAAATTTCTTTGAATAAAAACATCTTAGACTCACCAGATTTATTGAAAGAAGGAGAAAATGTAATGGTAAGCATTAATACCGAAACTGATTTACCTCTTTCTGTTGATATGCCGGCATCTGTGATACTAGAAGTTACTTATGCTGAACCTGGAATTAAAGGAAATACCGCAACTAATGCTACAAAATCAGCGACTGTTGAAACTGGAGCTACGGTAAATGTTCCTTTGTTTATCAATGAAGGTGATAAAATTAAAATTGATACTACATCGGGTTCTTACATGGAACGCGTAAAAGAGTAAATTACAGTTTTCAGTATTCAGTTTGTAGTCAAGCTGAATACTGAACATTGAATATTGAACACTAAATTTATGAAATTCCCCAAAGTTTACTCTTTAGAAGAAATTGCCAATATTATCAACTGTGAATATGTGGGTGATGCAAATTTTGCAGTATATGGAATGAATGAAATCCATGTTGTCGAATCAGGCGATATTGTTTTTGTAGATCATCCTAAATATTACGATAAAGCATTAAATTCAGCCGCTTCCATTGTTTTGATTAACAAAAAAGTGGACTGTCCTGAAGGAAAAGCACTTTTGATTTCTGATGATCCTTTTAGAGATTTCAATAAATTAACCCATCATTTTAAACCGTTTCAATTTTCGAATGTTTCAATAGCTACTTCAGCTTTAATTGGACAAGGGACTATTATACAGCCAAATACATTTATTGGAAATCATGTTGTAATTGGTAAAAATTGTCTAATTCATTCTAATGTTTCCATTTACGATTATACCGTAATTGGAGATAATGTAATGATACATGCAGGATCAATTCTTGGAGCAGATGCCTTTTATTATAAAAAACGTGCTGAAGGTTATGATCAATTGCTTTCAGGAGGAAGAGTTGTAATTAAAGATAATGTTGGAATTGGAGCACTTTGTACCATTGACAAAGGAGTTACGGGCGACACGACAATTGGCGAAGGGACAAAAATTGACAATCAAGTGCATGTGGGTCATGATACAGTAATTGGGAAAAACTGTTTGATTGCTTCGCAAACTGGAATAGCGGGATGTGTAATAATTGAAGACGAAGTTACTATTTGGGGACAAGTAGGAACCACCAGCGGAATCACTATAGGCGCAAAGGCAGTTATTCTAGGTCAAACTGGAGTTACAAAATCTGTTGAAGGCGGAAAATCCTATTTTGGTACACCAATTGAAGAATCAAGAGAGAAATTGAAACAACTGGCTAATATTAAAAAGATACCCGAAATTTTAAATAAATTAAAATAATATGTCTGCAAAGGAAATTGTTCAGAAATTTTATAAATCAGATGCACTAATTGATAGCGATGTCATGAAAGATTTTTTGCATCCTGATGTTCTTTTAGATTGGAATAGCAGTAAAGGATTTTTGCAGCTGAATTATGATTCTTTATTGAATTTATCTGATGATTTGAGTAAAGCTTATGTGCGATCTAAAGTAAGAGTAAGCCAAATAATAGCTGAAAATGATATGATTTCCGTGCGGTATTCTCATTTTGTGAAAACGATAGAAAACCCAAGAGAAGAAATGTTATTGGCACATTTTATGGCAATTTGGCAAATAAAAGATAATAAGTTATTCAGAGGGTATCAAATGAGTCAATTATCATAATATATTTTGATAAGAAAAGGCATCAAAATAATTTCGAAAACCTTACTTTTGCATAACAATTTATAAAAATCACATAAAATATATATCATGAGTGTTTTAGTTAATAAAGATTCCAAAATAATTGTTCAAGGATTTACAGGAAGTGAAGGAACTTTCCATGCTTCTCAAATGATTGAGTACGGAACAAATGTTGTAGGTGGTGTAACTCCAGGAAAAGGGGGGACCACTCATTTAGATCGTCCTGTTTTTAATACTGTAAAAGACGCTGTGGAACAAGCAGGAGCAGACACAACTATTATTTTTGTACCACCAGCTTTTGCTGCTGATGCAATAATGGAAGCTGCTGATGCTGGAATTAAAGTAATTATTGCAATTACTGAAGGAATTCCTGTAGCTGATATGATTAAAGCTAATAGTTATGTTAAAGAAAGAAAGGCAAGATTAATTGGTCCTAACTGTCCTGGAATAATTACTCCAGGTGAAGCAAAAGTAGGTATTATGCCAGGTTTTGTTTTCAAAAAAGGTACTGTTGGAATTGTTTCTAAATCAGGAACATTAACGTACGAGGCTGCAGACCAAGTAGTAAAACAAGGTTTAGGAATTACTACTGCTATTGGTATTGGTGGAGATCCAATCATTGGAACAACTACAAAAGAAGCAGTTGAATTATTGATGAATGATCCAGAAACAGAATGTATCGTAATGATTGGTGAAATTGGTGGACAATTAGAAGCTGATGCTGCTCATTGGATCAAAGCTGATGGTAACCGTAAACCAGTTGTAGGTTTCATTGCAGGAGTTACCGCTCCAGCAGGACGAACAATGGGACATGCAGGTGCAATCGTTGGTGGTTCTGACGATACAGCCGAAGCTAAAAAACAAATCATGAGAGAATGTGGTATTCATGTAGTGGATTCACCAGCTGAAATTGGTAAAAAAGTTAAAGAAGTTTTAGGATAATTTTTTTCTAAATTAAATATTTTAAAAGCCTCACATTTTGTGGGGCTTTTTTATTATAAATGGAATTAAAGAAATACCTTTGCACTTTATTAAAAATAGCTGTTTTAATGGTTTAATTTTAATAAAGAACAAACATAAACGAATGGTTTAGATGATTCTCACGATTTTGTGAGCTTTTTTTACGGAAGCCAATTCAAATAAAAATAAAATAGTATGTACAAGGAATTAAAAAAATTCAAAGTTAGCAATCAGTTTTCATTTACAATAGATGATAGTTTAGAAGAAGTTTGTAATGCTTCTGAAGGATCTGGCGTGTTTTTGGTTTATGTAGTTGGGGAAGAAAAAGAGTTAATTATGGTTGGTTCTACTGGGACTGTTCAAAATGACGGAACTTTGAAAATCAAAAATGGCGGTTTGAAAGATAAAATTGTAAACGGTCATCAATTTGCAAAAACGGGAAGAAAATATTCTTGGCCTGCACAAATGAAAATCGAAGATATTAGTTTGCTAGAAGTAGTTTGGTATGAAACATTCAATGATAAAACTAAAGGTATCCCAACTTTTGTCGAAGGACAAGTTTTACAAAATTTCTTGGATGAAAATGGAAGATTACCAAAATGGAATGTGGCTTTCTAACTCATTTCAATTTATATAATTACAAAAAGCTTTACTTCGGTGAGGCTTTTTTTTTTTGAAAAAAAATACGTAGTATATCGTTTTTTACTTAATGATGTATTACTTTTGCAGCCGTTATCACGAATCCTGTAATAGGATAGCAACCTGCAGCAACAAGCAAGGTGCTAAAACGATAAGCCAAATCCTTTGGAAAAAATGTTGTTTTACATTCCCATTATTAGCTTTTGTTTTTCGTCATAATTAATTCATTTTAAAATTTATTTTATGACTGTTTTTTTGAAAAAAAGAGGAAATCCGTACGCTTTGATTCCCTTGTTTGTTTTTATTTTTACTTTTTTGGGTGCTGGAATTGTTTTACATGATTTTTATGCATTTCCATCTCCGGTCGCCGTTTTAATTGGAATTATAGCGGCTTTTTTATTATTCAAGTCTTCCACTGATGAAAAAGTGACCACTTTAATTGCAGGTTGTGGCGAAAGTAAAATCATGACGATGTGTTTGATTTATTTGCTTGCGGGTGCATTTGCCGTTGTGAGTAAAGCTATGGGAGGCGTTGATGCCGTTGTTAATTTAGGAATCAGTACCGTAGATGTGGCTTATTTTCCATTGGGAATCTTTTTGATTGCCAGTTTTCTGTCGACTGCCACCGGAACGTCTGTAGGGGCAATTGTTGCCTTAGGACCTATAGCAGTGACATTAGCAGATAAAAGTGGCGCATCGTTACCACTAATTTCTGGTGCTTTATTGGGTGGTTCGATGTTTGGAGACAACCTTTCGATGATCTCTGACACTACTATTGCTGCAACACAATCTTTGGGCTGCGAATTAAAAGACAAATTTAAAGTCAATTTGTTTATTGCGTTTCCTGCAGCAGTAATTACAATAATTTTATTCTTTTATCTAGGTCTAAATTCAGATATAGTGTCGGTTGACCTCCCAATAAATAGATTTGAATGGATTCCTATTATTCCTTATATCGTGGTAATATTTTTGGCTTTGTTTGGAATAAATGTTTTTTCGACTTTAATTATTGGAACTATTTTAGCGGGTATCATAGGTTATATTGGAGAGTCTTTTACCGTATTGGAGTTTATCCAAAAAATATATGAAGGTTTTATCAGTATGACTGATATCTTTTTGTTATCGATGCTGACGGGCGGTTTAGCTTCGATGGTGGAGAAAGCTGGCGGAATTGATTATCTATTGCACCAAATAAAAAGACGGATCAAAAGTAAAAAATCGGCACAGGCAGGAATCGGTGCATTGGTGGGTTTTGCTAATTTGGCAATAGCCAATAACACCGTTTCAATTGTAATTACCGGACCTATTGCAAAGGAGATTAATGACGAATATGATTTGAATCCCAAAAAGACAGCCGCTATTTTAGATATCTTTTCTTGCGTTGTTCAGGGGGTTTTACCTTATGGCGCACAAGTCTTGTTAATTTTAAGTTTTGCTAAGGGCAAAATAGACTTTTTTGATTTAATCAGTAATGCGTGGTACCATCTATTTTTATTAAGCTTTACTTTACTGGCAATTTACAGTTCGAATTGGGATAAATGGGTTGATAAAAATTTTAAAGTATAAAGTTTGGCTAGCTTGAACGTTTATTGAATTTGAAATTTTTTTTAAAAAGTAATTATTCTATATTTGACGTATGGAAAGTAGTCCTGATAGAAGCACATCTCGTGTTTTGGCATGAGTGCAACGTATCGCGGCAATAGCTTCAAATAAATATTAAATTAATTTTAAAACATGAAATTACTAGAAGGAAAAGTTGTTATAATTACTGGCGCAAGTCGAGGAATTGGTAAAGGAATTGCAGAGGTTTTTGCGAAAAATGGTGCAAATGTTGCTTTTACGTACAGTTCATCTGTTGAATCAGCTTTAGCTCTGGAAAATGAATTGAACGCTCTTGGAATTAAAGCTAAAGGATATCAATCTAACGCTGCTGATTTTAACGAAGCGCAAACTATGGTTGACGCAGTAATTGCCGAATTCGGAACTGTTGATGTTTTAATTAATAACGCTGGGATTACCAAAGATAATTTACTGATGCGTATGTCTGAAGCCGATTTTGATCAAGTAATTGATGTCAATTTGAAATCAGTTTTTAATATGACTAAGGCCATTCAAAGAACTTTCTTGAAACAACGTTCAGGATCTATTATTAATATGAGTTCTGTAGTAGGAGTGAAGGGTAATGCGGGGCAGACCAATTATGCGGCATCGAAAGCAGGTGTTATTGGATTTACAAAATCAGTTGCATTAGAATTAGGTTCTCGTAATATTCGTTGCAACGCGATTGCACCAGGATTTATTGAAACAGAAATGACCGCTAAATTAAGTGATGATGTGGTACAAGGATGGAGAGACGGAATTCCATTGAAACGTGGAGGTACAACTGAAGATGTTGCTAACGCTTGTCTTTTCTTTGCTTCGGATATGAGTGCGTATGTAACAGGTCAAGTTATGAACGTTTGTGGAGGAATGCTTACTTAGCATAAGTTAATGATTCAAAAATTTAAAGATTTAAAGATTATTTATTGAATATTTGTTTTAAATTCTTAAATTATTCAATCTTTTAATTCGGGTATATGACAACAACTACTATTTTATTGATTATACTTTCATTAGTCGTAGCAGGTGGTTTGTCATTTTATCACTATTTATACAAAGCCAAAAACAAATCTAAAGTCAGTTTGTTTTTGGCTTTTTTGCGTTTTGCTTCTATTTTTTCGATTTTGTTATTGCTTATAAATCCAATTATTACAAAAAATACATTAGAAATTGTAAAAACACCTTTGGCTGTTGTTGTGGATAATTCCAATTCTATTACTTTTTTAAATGCTAATGAAAAAGCATTAGAAATGTATAAAAAGATCACCTCAAATACTGCTATTCAAGATAAATTTGATTTGCAAACGTATCAATTTGACAGGGAGTTTGAACCGTCTTCGACATTTAATTTCAAAGGAACACAGACCAATCTTGAAGCAATTGCCAAAAACCTAAAAAGTATCAATAGAAATGTTATTTTTCCAACGGTAATTATCACTGATGGAAATCAAACTTCGGGAAATGATTATGTGTACAGTTTTGATGCTTCGAATAAAGTATTCCCTATAATAGTAGGCGATACAACAAAATTATTTGACTTAAAAATCAATCAACTGAACGTAAATAAATATGCTTTTTACAAGAATAAATTCCCGGTAGAAGTTTTTTTACAGTATTCAGGAACCAAAAGTGTCTCTGCCGATTTTAGTATTTCTCAAGGAAATTCGGTATTGAGTAAGCAAAGTATTTCATTTTCTCCATCGAAAAAAACAGCGACCATTAATTTACTTTTGCCAGCCAACAAAGTAGGTTCACAAGTTTTTAAAGCTAGTATATCATCGAAAGAAAAAGAAAAAAATACCTTCAATAATAATAAGAATTTTGCGGTAGAAGTTATCGATCAGAAAACAAATGTGGCAATTATTTCGGCCATAAATCATCCAGATATTGCTGCTTTAAAACACGCCATAGAAACTAATGCACAACGTAAAGTAACTATCGTTAAGCCAAATGAAATCAAATCGTTACAGGATTATACTGTTTTAATTTTATACCAACCAACTGGTGAATTTAAATCTGCTTTTGAGGGTGCTAAACTAGCGGGAGTTAATACTTTTATCATTACCGGAAACAACACTGATTTCAATTTTTTGAATGAACAACAAAATAGTTTATCATTCAGGTTGAGTGGTCAAAAAGAAGATTATCTAGCTGGATTTAATTCGCAATTTAATTTGTTTGCGATTGATAACATTGGATTTGAAAATTTCCCTCCGTTGCAAAATCCTTTTGGAAACGTGACTGTCACTGGAAATGTTTCGGTTTTGCTTTCGTCTAAAATTAGAAATATAGAAACGAATTCCCCTTTATTAGTTTTTACGGAGAATCAAGGAAAGCGCTCTGCTTTTCTTTTAGGTGAAAATAGTTGGAAATGGCGTTTGAAAAGTCATATCGATAATCAGTCATTTGAAAAATTCGATATTTTTATAGATAAGATTATTCAATTTTTGGCTTCCAATAACGCAAAAAAACCATTGGTTGTGGAGCATGAAAGTTTTTACAATTCAGGAGAAGCAATCGAAATTACCGCTCAGTATTTTAATAAAAATTATGAATTTGACGAAAAAGCACGATTGACCATCGCTGTTTCCAATATTAAAACCAAGCAAACGAAAAACTACGATTTATTAAAAGCAAATAATTCTTATAAAGTAAATCTTGACGGGCTTACTGCAGGGAGTTATAATTTTTCGGTAAAGGAATTAAATTCAAAAACTACCTATAGCAGTCATTTTGAAATTCTGGATTTTGATATTGAAAAACAGTTTGTAAATCCGGATGTAGAAAAATTATCTCAATTAGCTCTGCAGACACAAGGGAAAGCCTATTTTCCAGACCAAACAGATGCTCTAATAAAATCGCTTTTAGAAAATGAAGAATACAAATCCATTCAAAAAAATAATGTAACCAAAACGCCTTTAATTGATTGGGTTTGGTTATTGGTTTTGATTTCGATTCTTCTTGCAACAGAATGGTTTGTTAGGAAATACAATGGATTGCTGTAGTTAATCCAAATAAAAATCAGAAGTATGGATTTTAGACTAAAAGTATTCTTCACTGTTGCCAATAGATTGAGTTTTACAAAAGCGGCAAGTGAATTATTTATAACCCAGCCTGCCATTTCCAAACACATTCACGAACTGGAAGAAGAATATAAAATTAAGCTTTTTGATAGGAATGGTTCCAAAATTTCAATTACAAAAGCGGGCGAATTATTATTGAAACACACAAAAAATATATTTGAAATATATCGTGAAATAGATTTCGATTTGAGTGCGCTGATTAATCAACAACAAGGAACGTTACGATTGGGAGCCAGTACGACGATTTCTCAATATGTTATTCCGCCACTTTTGGCACGTTTCCATCAAAAATCACAGGATATTAAAATCAATTTACGCAATGGGAATACGGAGCAAATTGAAAATGCTTTATTGAACAAAGAAATTGAAATAGGAATTGTAGAAGGGCAATCTAAAAATCAGTCGATTAAATACACCCACTTTTTAAAAGATGAATTAGTGTTGGTTTGCAATAATAAAAATCCATTAGTAAATAAAAAGCATGTCACAAAAGAAGATTTTAAAACTATGCGTTTTCTAATGCGCGAGCAAGGATCAGGCACACTGGAAGTTATTGAATACGCTTTGAAACCTTTTGAAATGAAACTTTCTCAATTGACTGTTGAAATGCAATTAGGAAGCACCGAAAGTATAAAATCATATCTTATGAATTCTAATTGCGTTGCCTTTATTTCTATCCACGCCATTAACAAAGAATTAAAAAACAATGAACTTACTATTCTTAATGTTAAAGATTTAATGATTGAACGGTTTTTTTTATATTATTACGTTACAAGGAAAAACAAGCTCTCTTTCGGATTTATTTATTAAAAATATTACGAGTTATTATAATCTAAATTTGTAATTTATTTTACTAATTCATTTTATGATGGAAGGTTTTTCTTTTGATCACATGAAATTGAAGTCGGATATAATCATATAAAAGTGCCACCAAAAGAAAAAATGCTGCTAAAAAAAGTGTTTTCATTTCCAAAAAAAGATACATAAAGCCTCCGGAAAAACATCCTAGAAAGAAGAAAATTATAATCGATAATCGTAAGTAAATACTAGTTTTTAATTTTTTAGTTTCTTCCGGCTTTTTGTAAAAAAAAAGTTGTGATAATTCTATTCCAAGATCCGTAAAAAGTCCAGTCAAATGCGTTGTTCTGACTGTAGATTGGGAAATTTTTGTTACCAAAGAATTTTGGATACCCATGGCGAAAAGCATAGAAAAAGCAATCCATTTTCCCGCCAATGAAGATAATTGCGATTCTCCTCCGAAAACGCCAACAGCAATCAATACAATTATTTCTAATGATATGGGAATGACATGAGATAAATCAGGGTGCTTTTTCGAAATTAATTCTGCCAAAAAATTCGAAGTAAAAGAACCTATCAAAAAGAAAATGGTAAAAACAAAAAATGTAATGGCGGCGGAGTAATTATGTTTCATAACCTCTTCCGCAAAATAGGCGAAATGACCCGTAACATTTGTGGTTAATGTTTTTATGGACAAAACACCCGTAACATTAACAATTCCAGCTACAAACGACAATAAAGTGGCCAAACGAAGATTGTGAATAAAAGTTCTGTTTTTTCCTTGATGACGAAACATTTCGATATATTTTTTTAAATTAACAGAATCTTAAACTGATTTTTTTAAAATAACGATTTAAAGAAATATATTTGTCTTTCAAAAAAAAATAAATTTAATGAAAAATTTTAAAATTAGACCTACACTTATTGTCTTATCTGCAATAAGTATTACTTTTTTTCTTTTATCATGGGGAATTGTCGGACATGAACGAATCAATAATGCAGCGGTAATGGCACTCCCAAAACCATTACAGACTTTTTTTTATAATCACATCGATTTTATAACGCAAGAATCAACAGTTCCTGATCTAAGAAAATCTGTTTTGAGTGATAAAGCTGAAAATCCCCGTCATTATTTTGATATGGAGAATTTTGGTTCTGTAGAAACTTTTCCTAGATCTATGGAGGAAGCCAAAGTAAAGTATGATGAGAAATTTTTATCTAATAATGGAACATTACCATGGTACATTCAAGATATGATGGTTAAATTGACTAAGGCCTTCAAAGAAAAAAGAAAAACAGAAATTTTATTTATTGCCGCTGACCTTGGGCATTATATCGGGGATGCACACATGCCGTTGCACACGTCTGCTAATCATGATGGTCAAAATACCAATCAAAAAGGGATTCATTCTTTATGGGAAAGTCGTTTACCGGAATTATTTGTTAAAGATTATAAATTTAATGTAGAACAAGGTAAATATATTGAAAATGTAGATAAAGCAACATGGGATATAATTCTTGACACGCATAGTTTAGTGGAACCTTTATTGGTCATTGACAAAAAATTAAGAACAGCAACTCCTGAAAATAAAATGTACGTGGTGGATGAAGCTGGAAAGATTGTAAAGAACAAATATGGCGGAGTACTTTATTCTGATGAATATGCAGGTAAATTGCACACTGAGTTAAACGGAATGGTCGAAAAACAAATGAAAAAAGCGATTACTGCAACAGCTAGTTTTTGGTACACGGCATGGGTAAATGCAGGTAAACCGGATTTAAGTAATCTAGATACTGCAGCACTTACAAAACGAAATAAAAAAGGATTAAAGAAGGATTTAAAATCATTTTATAAAGGAGATCTTTTTGGTTTAGTGAATGAAAAAGAATAATTTTTTTAAGAAATTAATCTAAAAAAAACGGGTGAGATAGTAGTCTCACCCGTTTATTTATTTTAATTCACTTTCTGATATTTTTTTTTCTTCAATATATCCGAAGCCGTTTGATAGTAAGAAATCGTTTCCTTTACTAAATCGGTTCTTTCTTTAATGACAGGATTTTGGTCGTAATAGATTTGAAAATCAGGAGCTGTTTTTTGATCTTTTTTCAAAGTCAGTTGAAATTGGTTGACTTTTTGTTTAGGTGAAATAATAGTCAATACATTATCTTTTATTAATCCTAAATCCTGATAAGTCGCTATAAATGCTCTGGGTTTATAATCGGATTTTAAAACATCCTGACCATAGAATTTACTTTGGTAATTAAAATTCAACAACCCAAATAAGGTTGGCATTATATCTATTTGCGACATTAAGTTGGTATATTTTTGAGGTTGAATGTAACCTGGACTATAAATCATTGCGGGAATTCTATATTTATCAACTGGTAGTTCTGTCTTTCCTGCACTTGAAGCACAATGATCGGCTAAAATAACAAAAACGGTATTGGCAAACCAAGGTTGTTTGCTTGCCATGGCAAAGAATTTCTTCATCGCAAAATCCGTGTATTTTACTCCGCCATCTCGAGATTTTGCATCGCCGGGAATATCTATTTTATTATTAGGATAGGTAAATGGCCTGTGATTACTCACCGTCATGATATGATTAAAAAACGGTTTGTTTTCCTTTGCTTCATTATTCATAACTTTTATGGCTTTGTTGTACATATCTTCATCACATACGCCCCAAATGTTAGCAAAAGTAATTTCTTCTGGCGTGAATGCTTTTTTGTCAACAATTCCGTAGCCATTTCCAGCAAAGAAATCTTCCATGTTATCAAAAAAGGCATCTCCACCATACATGAATTTCACATTATATCCTTTTTGTTTAAATATATTTCCAGTCGAAAATTTGTTTTTATTGTCTTTTCTTTTAACCACACTTTCCCCGGCGGTAGGAGGGAAACACAAAGTTACAGCTTCAAGACCTCGCACCGTCCTATTTCCAACGGCATAAAAATTGGTAAAGAGCAAACTTTTTGTCGCAAGACTATCAAGAAAAGGGGTAAGGTTTTGCTCATTTCCATACACTTTCATAAATTCGGCACTATAACTTTCTATTGTAATTAATACCACGTTCTTATGATTTTCAGCAGCTTCACTTTTTATTTGTCTCAAAATATTCTCGCCTGAAGTAGCAGGTATTTGCCTATGTAATTGGGCGTACACCTCATTATTTGGCATTGTTTTGTAAAATTTAAAATAGTCCAATTCACTGTTTACAAAAGCCAAGTAAAACCTATAAATACCATTTGCTTCTAATTCATTTGCAAAAATATTTTGAGAGTTTTCTCTGGTAGCTAAAAAAGGAATTGCCAAGAAAGAAAGACCAAAAAGCGTAAGGTAAATTCCGGAGATTTTAATTTTATCAACAAATGCCGGAATACTTTCAATATAATTTTTTGATCTTTTTACGATAAGATATGTTACCAAAGCCGCAATAATAAACAATCCTGAAAACAATGGAATAACTGGATAAGATTGCATAATATTCCCGATTACTTCATTGGTGTAAACCAAATAATTGACCGCTATGAAATTATATTTTACGCCAAATTCGTTCCAAAAAAAGTATTCGCTGATACTATTTTGCAAAATGAGAATTACATAAAGGAAGATAACAAAAGTGAACAACCAGAAACGGATTTTATTTCTATATTTTGGTAGAAAAAGCAATAAACCAAATAAAATAGTTTTAATAGCGATAAAAGTTATTCCTATGGCAGGTAAAGCACCGCCGTATTCATTAAGAATGGTGTTTCCGAGAGAAACGTACAATAACAAAGCCACTAACAATCCGAAAATAATATATCCGGTTGGATTTAGATATTTGGAATTGGAAATAAAAATAAGATACAGCCAAAGAAAACCACTGACAAGAACGAAAACAAAAAAATCCGAAAGTAATCCTAACGTGAATATTTTTACGATATCAATAAAAACAAATGAACTTTGAGTGATGGGATGAAATACTAAAAAAATCCTTAAAACTATACTGACAATAATGTAAAAAATTAAAAGGTTGTAAAAAGGAGAAAATTTTTTCGAAAGCGTCATTGTCTATTATTTTTTTGCAAAAATAAGTAAATTGTAACAATAAAAACAGGAACTTTAAACGGTATTGCAATCTTAATTTTGGCTTAAGAAGATTAAATTTTAACAATATTAGGTTATATTTAGAGTTAATTTGTACAAGTGCAATACTTTTAACGAAATATTCAAAAAAAATAAATATGAATAGGAAAGATTTTTTTGCAAAAGTAGGTTTTGGAGCTGCAGCCGCATTGTTGCCTGCTTGTATAGCTGGTATTGCCTCAAGTTGTTCGAGTGATAGTTCTTCTACTTCCACACCAGTTCCTGCTCCAGCTAGCGTAGATTTTATACTTGATGTGAGTACAGGTTCCTTAAATGCAAATGGGGGTTTTCTAGTTACAAATGGCATCGTCGTTGCCAGAACAAATTTGGGAACTTTTATAGCTGTATCCGCTTCTTGCACACATGAAGGGACTAACGTAAATTATAATGTTTCAAATAATAATTTTGTTTGTCCAAATCATAACGCAAAATTTAGTAGCACTGGTGTCGTTACGCAAGGCCCAGCAAGCACTAATTTAAAACAATACAACACTTCTTTAACGGGAAATACTCTTAGAGTATATTCATAATCAACAAACGATTAGTAAACATGAAAAAGACAATGTTATTGATGTTACTTTTTACAGTAGCACTGGGTTATTCACAAGACTGGAAAACCAATTTTGACGTTTCAAAAAAAGAAGCTACAAATGAGAATAAGAATATTTTACTCGTTTTTTCAGGTTCTGATTGGTGCGGACCTTGTATTAAATTAGAACGAGATATATGGAAATCTGGAGAGTTTATTGAGTATGCAAAAAACAATTTGATTTTAGAGCGCGCTGATTTTCCGAAGAAAAAACAAAATCAACTGGCTGTGGAAATAAAAAAACAAAACCAAAGCCTTGCTGAAAAATATAATAAAGATGGTATGTTTCCATTAGTTTTACTTCTCGATAAAAACGGGAAAGTACTTGGAAAATTGGGTTATAAAAACGTGTCTTCAAAGGAATATATTGGCTTGCTTCAATCATTTGTAAAATGAAATCAATGAGATTATTTATTTTCATCCCTTTCTTTTTTACAGTTGCATTAGCTTCAGCTCAGGTAACCCAAAAAAGAACTTTATCGATGTTAGGAAGTCCTTTTGAGATGACTGTGGTTGCTAAAGATATTCCTGAAGCCGATTTATATATTGATATGTCCGTCGCTGAAGTATCTCGTATTGAAAATCTAATATCCGATTGGATTCCTACGACTCCCATTTCACAGGTAAATAAATATGCTGGAATAAAGCCTGTTGAAGTTCCTCAGGAGGTTTTGGATTTAGTAGAACGTTCGATAAGAATATCCGAATTAACATCCGGTGCTTTTGATATCAGCTACGCTTCTATGGACAAAATTTGGAAATTTGACGGAAGTATGACTCAAATGCCAACTCAAGAAGCAATTAAGAATTCTGTTTCGAAAGTTGGATACAAAAATATAATTATAGACAAAAAGAACAGCACCATTTTTCTGAAAAACGAAGGAATGAAATTAGGTTTGGGAGGAATTGGGCAAGGATTTATAGCAGATAAAATTAAAGCTTTACTCACTTCCAAAGGTGTTGTAGCCGGAATTGTAAACATATCTGGAGACATTAACACTTGGGGAAAACAGACTAATGGTGAAAAATGGAAAGTGGGTATTAAAAATCCATTGAATAAGAACAAGATATTTGCTACATTTCCTTTGGTAGATAGTGCTGTAGAAACCTCGGGGAGTTATGAAAAATATGTAACTTTCAATGGAAAAAGATATTCGCATATTATAGACACGAGAACCGGCTATCCTGCTTCGGGTGTTATAAGTGTTTCGGTTTTTGCAAAGACCACGGAATTTGCTGATGCCTTGGCAACGGGTATTTTTGTAATGGGAGTTGATGTTGGCTTAGATTTAGTGAATCAATTGCCAGGAATTGGATGTATTTATGTTGACGAAAACGGAAAAATATTTGCCTCAAAGAATATAGATTTAAAAAAATACAAAGATGAATAAAATAGTGCTTTTTGTAATTCTAATTGTTGTGATGCAATCTTGTGTAGCGGTAAAAGAATATGATAAACAATTTATCAATGATCCAGACATGAAATTAAGTGCAAAAACGGCAGAACGATATGAAACAACATTTCAAGTTTATCGTGAGGCTGCCGCTGGAGCAAATGGAGGAAAAACTGGTGGTGGATGTGGTTGTAATTAATGAAGGACATGAAAAAAGTACTATATACGATTGTTTTATTAATAAATGTTGTAGCCAATGCTCAAACACAAGATACTACAACAACTTTTAAGAAAAGAGTCTTAGAAAATACGGAAGTTGATTTTTTATTCAGTTATTATAAACAAGATGGTGTACATTCTGCCGTAGGTGGTGGTTTAGGTTCTGAAAAACTAACTGATATTGCTTCGAATATAGTTGTAGCTGTGCCCTTAAACGAAGATGATGTTTTGACTTTTGATGTTGGGATTTCCGCCTACACTTCTGCATCATCAAGTAATATCAATCCGTTTAATGCTAGCGGAGCATCAGGTGGCGGTGGAGATGATAAACAATGGAACAATAAAGCAACGGCAGCATCTGGACCTTATGGAACTCCATGGCAAGCTTCATCTGGCGCTTCAGGAAATGATGAATTAGCTTCAATAGTTACAAATTATAGCCATAGTTCAGATAACAGAAATACGATTTGGACTGCTGATGTTTCATTTTCAAATGAATATGATTATACTTCGGTTGGTATCGGCGGTGGATTGAACAAATTATTAAATGAAAAAAATACTGAAATTGGTGTCAAGGTCAAAGCTTATTTAGATCAGTGGAGACCAATTTATCCAACAGAATTGCATGAATATTCAAAATATGGCAGTAATTTCCAGAATCAAGGGTATTTTTCAGGTGTAACTGTTTTAGATCAAAATGGAAATCCATCTAATGGGTATTTACCTTCGGCTTTTACAATTTATAATGCAAAAAACAGAAATTCCTATTCTGCTTCGTTATCCTTCTCGCAAATTCTTTCGAAAAGAATCCAAATGTCAGTATTTATGGATGTTCTTAAGCAAGAAGGTTTGTTAGGCACTCCTTACCAAAGAATTTATTTTGCAGATAAATCAAATTATTACATAGGACAAGCGCAATATATTCCTGTCTATGAAACTGCAGAAAACAAAGGGGTTTATAGACTTGCGGATGATATTGAGCGTTTACCAACTACGCATTTTAAAATTCCAATAGGTGCCAGAGTAAATTTCTACATAAATGAATATATCGTTGCCAAAACCTATTATCGCTATTATGAGGATAATTGGGGGATTCGCGCGCACACCGCCTCGATTGAAGTACCAATAAAAATTAGTCAAAAATTGACAGCTTACCCAATGTATAGATACTATATACAGACTGCCTCTGATTATTTTGCGCCTTTTGAAAAGCATATTTCTACGGAGAAATATTACACTTCTGATTATGATTTGTCTGCATTCAATGCCAATCAATATGGTGTTGGCGTAAGCTATTTAGATATATTGACCGGTTCTAAAATATGGAAATTTGGATTAAAAAATATTGATTTCAGATACAATCATTATGTAAGAAGTGATGGCTTGAATGCTACTATTTTATCTTTAGGTTTTAAATTTGTGATGCAATAAATCATGCATATATTAATTGTAGAAGATGAGGAAGGTATCGTACAATTCCTAAAACAGGGATTGGAAGAGGAGGGTTATAAAATTACTTGCGCAACAGATGGTTTGCAAGGATTTGAATTGATTCAAAAGGAAAAATTTGATTTGATATTATTGGATTGGATGCTTCCAAAGATGACCGGATTAGAACTTTGCAAAGCAGTTCGACTGAAAGATAACAGTACACCAATTATTTTTCTGACGGCAAAAGATACGATTCAGGAAACGATAGAAGGGCTGAAAGCCGGTGCCAATGACTATATAAAAAAACCGTTTAGTTTTGACGAATTAACGGAGCGAATTAAAATTCATTTTAGAAATCAAAAAGAACAAGAAATCCTAAAGCTTGGTACGATTGAAATTAATGTTTCTCAACATCGTGTTTTGGCGAATGGCAACGAAGTGCCCTTGACTCACCGGGAATATGAATTATTGTGCTATTTGGTGAAAAATAGAGGGAAAGTTTGTACTCGAACCCAAATTATTGAAGATGCTTGGGATATTCATTATGATTATGATACAGGAGTAATCGATGTTTTTATGAATGCTATACGCAAAAAATTAAATTTAAAAATAGAAGAAGACTACATAAAAACAGTTCGTGGAGTAGGCTATATAGCTAATGATATTAATTAAGATGCTAAAATTATCTTTAAAAAACAGGATTGCTTTTTATTATATAATATCAACAGCAATGTTAATATTTATAGTCTTTATTTCAATCTATTTATTGATTTCGTTTACCGTTTATGAAAAAGTAAATGAACATATCAATTATGAAATTAATGAGTACAGTAAAAAGATTGAAATTGTAAATAATAATGTTCGATTAATTGACAAAAATGAATGGGAGGAAAGGGAACATAATGAGGTTTCTGTTGATCCAGTATTTCTAGAAATAACGAATAGTAATGGTCAAATCATTGAAAAATCAGAAAATTTAAAAAGCGCCAATTTATATTTTTCCAGAAAATTACTTAAAAGCAAGATCACGGATATTAAATTGTCAGGACAATTGATTCGCCAAATTCAATTTCCTTTGTACAATAAAACTAAAATAGGCGGTTACTTATTGGTTGCAGTTTCTTTAGAAGAAGCTACATCAGTTTTGGATAATCTAAGAACTATACTTTTAATCTCATTTCCGATAGTATTAATGCTTTTGTTTTTTGTTGCTCGTTTAATTGCAGGCCGAAGTATAAAACCAATAAATGCAATAATAAATACTGCGGAAGCAATTACAAGAGAGAATTTGAAATCTCGTATCATTCTTCCAAATAACAAGGATGAACTTTATACTTTGTCTGTAACGATTAACAGTTTGTTAGATCGAATTGAAAACACGATTGAAAGAGAAAAACAATTTACATCAGATGCATCTCATGAACTAAGAACACCCCTAGCAGTAATTAAAGGAACATTAGAAGTGTTGATTAGAAAACCTAGAAGTACAGATGAATATCAGCAGAAAATTACTTTTTGTATCTATGAGGTGGATCGAATAAATAATCTAGTAGATCAATTATTGCTTTTGGCCCGATTTGAAAATCAAAAATTAGCAGTAAAAATTGAAAAGATCAATCTTAACCAGATTGTAAACGAGATATTAAATCGTTTTGCTCTAAAAATAAAGAATAAAAATATAAATATTATAAAAGATTTAGAAGATGATTATTATGTAGAATCTGATTTATATTTACTTTCTATTGTTTTAAATAATTTGATTTCAAATGCTTTAAAATATTCCAATGATAATAGTTCGATAACTATTTCATTCAAAAATCTAGATTCAAAAACTTTTTTTGAAATTTCCGATACCGGTATTGGAATTTCAGAAAATGAGATTGGCAAGGTATTTCATTCCTTTTTTAGAACAACAAATTCGACCAATATTCCAGAAATTAAAGGAACAGGTTTAGGTCTGTCAATCGCAAAAAGGATTTGTGATATTTTAAATATATCTATTGAAATATCAAGCCAAGAAAGAATTGGTACACAAGTAAAATTAAGTGTTAACTAATATAATTCACAATAATCAATTAGTCAGTTTTTGATAAAATCATATTAGTTTAAAAAAATATATTTTTGTATTTTTATAAGAATATTCAAGAGATTTCACACAAAAAACGGTCAAACAATTACGGTTAAAATTGATTTATTCTATTGATAACGCTCCAAAAAAATATTTTTATTTAATGCAATTAAAAAATAATCATGGATTTAAATAAACTAAAAGGTCAATTACAGACAGAAGTAGATACGGCATTTTTATATGATAGTATTGCTGCCATTCAATCTGACGATAATCTGACAAGAGTATTAAAAAGTTTATCCGATATTGAAAAGGGCCACGCACAACATATGCTGAATAAAGTATTAACATATGATTCCAATTATCATATGCCTTTGCCTTCATCAAGAGCAAAATTGCAACTGAAGTTGGGGAAATTATTTGGATATAATTCCATCATTAGTAGTCTTTCAAGCATAGAAAAACAATTTGCAGTAAATGCAATCAAAAATAAAATTGAAAGTGGAGAAAAGCCAACAGGTTTTGAACACAATCATCTAAAAATTATCGAAGCTGTCAATAATAATGCAGCACTCAATGTCTCAGGTGGTTTTTTATCAAAATTCGAAAGCCGACATAAATCCGTGGGAGGAAATGCATTGCGTGCAGCAGTTTTGGGTTCTAATGATGGTTTGGTTTCTAATATGAGTTTGGTAATGGGAGTTGCTGGAGCCGCAGTTTCTAATAATACGATATTGTTAACTGGAATTGCAGGACTTTTGGCTGGAGCAATTTCTATGGCTTTAGGCGAATGGCTTTCGGTACAAAGTTCAAGAGAATTAAATCAACGCCAAATTGATTTAGAAACAGAAGAACTGGAAGCTTCACCCGAAGAAGAGAAAAAAGAATTGGTTTTGCTGTACCAAGCCAAAGGAATGAATATAATTGAAGCGCAAAAACTAGCGGACAAAGCATTCGAAAATCCTGAAACTGCGATTGATGCTATAATAATTGAAGAATTGGGGATCGATAAAGTAGAATTGGGAGGTTCAGCATGGGAGGCTGCCATTGCATCATTTGTTCTTTTTTCTATTGGAGCCATAATTCCTCTTTATCCCTTTATGTTTTTAGATGGGAAAAACGCAATTTTATTAAGTGTAGGAAGCAGCGTAGTTGGTCTTTTCGGAATAGGAGCCGCAATCACTTTACTAACAGGAAAAAACGTTATGTTTTCAGGATTTAGACAAGTGTTTTTTGGATTAACAGCTGCGGCAATAACATATGGAATTGGTTCTTTAATTGGCGTTTCATTAGCTGGATAATTATTGCTAGCACAACTTTAATCATTTTTTTCTTTCAAATAAATACAATTTTACAACAGAAACCTTAAACAAAATAATAATTATGAATGATGCTCACTTACATTTGGTTCTTAACCATTTTCCTATAATAGGAAGTATTTTCGGACTTGTAATATTAATCGCTGGATTGATTTTAAAGAATAATTCGGTAAAAAACACCGCTTATATTTTATTTATGGTTTCGGCAATTTTTGCCGCCTTTAGTATTGGAACTGGAGAAGGTGCGGAGGAAATGGTAGAGGACATGCCTAACATTGGTAAACAAATAATTCACGAGCATGAAGAAATAGCTGAGAAATTCGCACTTGTATTGTATTTAATGGCCGCAGTTTCTCTCGCTGGATTAATTATGAACCTAAAAAATTATTCTAAAGCTAAATTTGTTTCTTATGTGGCAGTTGTCATAGCAATTATAGCTGTTGTAGTATCTACACAAGTTGGTACTTCGGGTGGAGAAATTCGTCATACTGAAATTAGAGATGATAGCGTTAATACTAAAGTTCTTCCTGAGGGTTCAATTTCAAAAGAACAAACAAAAGAAGACGACGAAAAGTAATCTTTAACAATAAAGTATATTAAAGTTTAAATAAAAATTGCTTTGTAAATGATTTATCACTTATATTTGCACAATAATTAAAATTCAGCACAAAAAAAATGTTTACAAATCAATTGCATCATCATCATTTTCATTATTGCTCTCAAGCGATGTGTTAATGGTATGTGTGTAAATCATCATATTCTAAAACCCGTTTGAGTACATCAAACGGGTTTTTTATTGCCCTGTACTTGTACTCAATCAAAATATTCAAAACAAAAACAAAAAACAAAAAAATGAGTACATTAAAAATTGCCATTCAAAAATCAGGTCGTTTAAACGAAGACAGTATCCAAATTCTAAAAGATGCTGGTATTTCAATCGATAATGGAATCGATCAGTTAAAAGCCGAAGCATCAAATTTTCCGTTGGAGGTTTTATATTTAAGAAATTCAGATATTCCTCAATATCTAATTGATGGAGTTGTAGATATCGCTATAGTAGGCGATAATCTACTAGTTGAAAAAGGAAACAATATTGAAGTAATTCAAAAATTAGGTTTTTCAAAATGTAAAGTATCCGTTGCTGTACCTAAAGCATTTGATTACAAATCGGTTCAAGATTTAAATGGGATGCGTATTGCCACTTCTTACCCTAAAACAGTACTTGATTTTTTTAATTCTAAAGGAGTTACAGTCGATATTCACCAGATATCAGGTTCAGTAGAAATAGCGCCAAACATTGGATTAGCGGATGCTATTGTTGATATTGTATCTAGCGGAAGTACTTTATTTAAGAATAATTTAAAAGAGGTCGAGGTTATTTTCAAAAGTGAAGCTGTTTTAGCGGTTTCTCCTAAAGTAAGTCCCGAGTCTCAAAAAATAATCGATACCTTAAAATTTAGAATTGAATCCGTTTTGAGAGCAAGAAAATCAAAATATATCTTGATGAATGTTCCCAATGACAAAATTGATGCTGTTGGAAAAATTCTTCCTGTATTGAGAAGTTTAACTGTTTTGCCTCTGGCACAAGAAGGTTGGAGTAGCGTACACTCTGTAATCGATAAAGATACTTTCTGGGATGTTATCGATCAATTGAAAGAAGCTGGAGCCGAAGGGATTTTAGTTTGCCCAATTGAAAAAATGGTACTTTAAGAATTTTAAATTATAAGTTATGAATTATGAGTTAAAAAGCGGAGTAATTCAATTTTTGAATCATTTAATCTTTGAATACAATTAAAATGAATAAAATATACAATCCAAAACCTGAAACTTGGTCCACTATTTTAGAAAGGCCAACAAAAACGGTAGATGACATTGAAGCGACAGTAAAAGAAATTTTTAAGGAAGTACAGAAAAAAGGAGATAGCGCTGTTGCAAAATATACTTCGCTTTTTGACGGTGTTGCCGTTGCAAATATTGAAGTATCCAAATCAGAAATTGACACTGCAGTTGCATCTATTTCTAATGAACTTAAAGAAGCTATTCAATTAGCAAAATCTAATATTAAAAAATTTCACACTGCTCAAAAAACAGAAAGAGTGGAAGTAGAAACGATTGAAGGAGTAAATTGTTGGCAAGAAAAAAGACCGATTCAAAAAATAGGTTTATATATTCCTGGAGGAACCGCTCCTTTATTTTCTACGGTATTAATGCTCGCTGTACCGGCAGAAATAGCCGGTTGTAACGAAATTGTATT
Organism: Flavobacterium sp. CG_9.10; assembly: GCF_015752245.1. NCBI lineage: Bacteria > Pseudomonadati > Bacteroidota > Flavobacteriia > Flavobacteriales > Flavobacteriaceae > Flavobacterium > Flavobacterium sp. CG_9.10. The sequence goes on along the minus strand of NZ_JADOVD010000011.1, from coordinate 105,223 downwards.
GTGTTCTCCTCCAGATAAAAACGGAAATATAAATCCGGCGATTTTATACGCTGCGAATTTATGTGGCGTAACTAAAATTCTAAAAGTAGGAGGAATTCAAGCTATTGCAGGGATGACTTTTGGAACGGAAACGATTCCTAAAGTGTATAAAATATTTGGTCCCGGAAATCAATTTGTTACGGTGGCTAAACAGTTAGCAACCCAATTTGGCGTGGCAATCGATATGCCAGCGGGTCCTTCGGAACTATTGATTGTTGCTGATGATACTGCGGTTCCGGCTTTTGTCGCATCTGATTTATTATCACAGGCAGAACACGGAACGGACAGTCAAGTTATTTTAGTTTCCACGTCAAAAAAATTAATTGATGCGGTAGAAACAGAAATCCAAAATCAAATGGAGGTTCTACCTAGAAAAGCTATAGCAGAAAAAGCCATCGCCAATTCTAAATTGATTTTTGTTGAAAACGATAAAATAGCTTTAGAATTAATCAATGAATATGGACCGGAACACTTTATAATTTGTTCTGAATATGATGATTTTTACAGCAATGGAATTTATAATGCAGGATCTGTTTTTATTGGTAATTTTACTCCGGAAAGTGCGGGAGATTACGCTTCAGGAACGAATCATACGTTGCCAACTAACGGTTATGCCAAGAATTATAGTGGCGTAAATCTGGATAGTTTCACTAAAGCGATGACTTTCCAAAAAATATCTGAAAAAGGAATTCAAAATATTGGAAAAGCTATTGAGATTATGGCCGAAGCCGAGGGATTACAAGCGCACAAAAATGCAGTTACATTACGATTAAAAGCGATTGAAGATGGGAAATAGTTTTGATATAAATAATTTAGTTCGGGAGAATGTAAAAACAATGAAGCCGTATTCATCTGCTCGCGATGAATTTGAGGATTTTGATACTGCGGACATGATTTTTTTGGATGCCAATGAAAATCCGTTTGAGAATGGAGTGAATCGCTATCCAGATCCACAACAAATGACCGTAAAAGCAGTTTTAGCAAAACAAAGAAATGTTAAAACGAATCAAATTTTGCTTGGAAATGGAAGTGATGAAGTATTGGATTTGTTATTCAGAGCTTTTTGTGAACCAAAAACGGATAATGTAATTACTTTACCGCCAACCTACGGAATGTACGGTGTTTTGGCGAATATCAATGCCGTTGAAAATAAAGAAGTATTGCTTTCAGAAGATTTTCAACCGCAAATTGAGAAAATAATGAAAGCCATTGATGAAAACACTAAAATGATCTTTTTGTGTTCACCAAACAACCCAACTGGAAATTCATTTTCGGATGAAAGTGTAGCCTATCTTTTGCAAAATTTTAAAGGTTTAGTTGTAATTGACGAAGCCTATATTGACTTTTCTAAAAAGGACAGTTGGATTAATGAACTTGATGAATATCCAAATTTGGTGATTACCCAAACATTATCAAAAGCGTATGGTTTAGCAGGAATTAGATTGGGAATTTGTTATGCCTCTGCTGAAGTAATTTCGGTTTTAAATAAAATTAAACCACCGTATAATGTGAATGAATTGACTCAAAAAAGAGCTTTGGAAAGATTGAGTGATCCAGAAAAGATTAAATCTGAAATTACTTCTATTATTGTGCAAAGAGAAGAATTACTTAAAGTATTAGTTGATGTGAAATTTGTTGAAAAAGTATATCCAACAGAAGCTAATTTCATCTTGATTAAAGTAGATAATGCCAATAAAAGATATGACGAATTGATTGCCAAAGGAATTGTAATTCGCAATAGAACAACACAACCTTTATGCGATAATTGTTTGCGTTTGACCGTTGGAACTGAATTGGAAAATAAAAAATTAATAGAAGCTTTAAAAGCGATTTAAAACACAGATTTCACAGATTAGCACTGATTTTTAGAACTCTTTCTTTGAAAAGCAGTTCTTAGAAAAAGTAATATTTTTGGAAGATATGTAGAAAAATAAAATTCAAAATAAATAGAATTTCACTGATTTCTAATTTGTATAAATTTATGAAATTTGTGTTTAGTAAAATTACAATAAATGAAAAAAATACTTTTTATAGATCGCGACGGAACAATGGTTTTGGAGCCAAATGACTATCAATTAGACAGTTTTGAAAAGCTGGAATTTTATCCAAAAGCTTTTCAATATCTGGGAAAAATTGCTGCCGAATTGGATTTCGAATTGGTAATGGTAACAAATCAGGATGGTCTGGGAACTGATTCTCATCCAGAAATTAACTTTTGGCCCGTACATAATTTAATTATGAAAGCTTTTGAAAATGAAGGTGTTGTTTTCAAGGAAGTGTTTATCGACAAAACTTTTCCTTACCAAAATGCACCAACTCGCAAGCCAGGTACAGCTATGTTGACACAATATATTGACAATCCTGAATATGATTTGGAAAATTCATTCGTGATTGGAGACAGAATAACCGATGTAGAATTAGCAAAAAACTTGGGTTCAAAAGCGATATTCATTAATAGAGATGAAGCTTTGGGAGGTGATGAAATATCCTCTAAAAGACACGAATTAGATTCGGTTATTGCTTTACAAACTACTGATTGGAAAGTAATTTATGAGTTTTTGAAATTAGAAGAGCGTTCGGCTTCCATTGAAAGAAAAACGAATGAAACGGATATTTACATTAATTTAAACCTTGACGGAACCGGGAAAAGCAAAATTGAAACCGGAATTGCCTTTTTTGACCACATGCTCGACCAAATTGCGCGTCACGGACAAATGGACTTAGAAATACTTGTAAAAGGTGATTTAGAAGTCGATGAACATCACACGATTGAAGATACAGCCATTGCTTTAGGAGAAGTTTTTGCAAAAGCTTTAGGAAATAAATTAGGAATTGAGCGTTATGGTTTTTGTTTGCCAATGGATGATTGTTTGGCACAAGTAGTGATTGATTTTGGAGGAAGAAACTGGCTGGTTTGGGAAACCGAATTCAAACGGGAGATGGTAGGAAAAATGCCAACAGAGATGTTTTTCCATTTCTTCAAATCTTTTTCGGATGGAGCCAAAGCAAATATCAACATCAAAGCGGAAGGAACTAATGAACATCACAAAATTGAAGCAATTTTTAAAGCTTTTGCAAAAGCAATAAAAGTAGCAGTAAAACGCGATACGGAAAAGATGATTTTGCCAAGTACGAAAGGAATGCTTTAAAAAATTATGAATTATAAATTATGAATTATTAAGGTGTTAAATCCTTAATGAAACTTAATTTCTTAATGGTTAAAAAGAATGAAAATAGTAATCATAAATTACGGAGCAGGTAATATTCAGAGCATTATGTTTGCCATCGAAAGATTGGGATTCAAAGCCGTTTTGAGTAATAATCCAGACGAAATAAAGGCAGCCGATAAAGTTATTTTTCCAGGTGTAGGTGAAGCAAGTTCAGCAATGAAAATGCTTTTAGAAAGTGGTTTGGACACTTTGATTCCAACCTTGAAACAACCTGTTTTAGGGATTTGCTTGGGAATGCAATTGATGTGCAATAAATCGGAAGAAGGGAATACAAAAGGTTTGGGGATTTTTGATGTGGATGTCATTAAATTCACGCCAAAAGTAAAAGTTCCACAAATGGGTTGGAACCAAATTTATAATTTGAAATCACCTTTATTCAGTGGCATTAATGAAAACGAATACATGTATTTGGTCCATAGTTTTTATGCTCCAGATTGCGCAGAAAGTATCGCAACAACTAATTATGAAGTAGAATATGCTTCGGCTTTACAGAAGGATAATTTCTACGGAACTCAATTTCACCCTGAAAAAAGCGGTGATGTTGGAGAACAAATTTTGGCTAATTTCTTGAATATAGCCCGCTAACCCCCGAAGGGGGAATTTGAGCAACATTATTAATATAAATTAAATCCTATTTACCCCTAATAGGAATTCCCCCTTTGGGGGTTAGGGGGCTTTTTATGAGAATAATACCAGCAATAGATATCATCGACGGAAAATGTGTTCGCTTATCAAAAGGCGATTATAATACGAAGATAATTTACAATGAAAACCCGCTTGAAGTGGCGAAATCATTTGAGGCACACGGAATAGAATATTTGCATTTAGTGGATTTAGACGGAGCAAAGTCAAGCCAAATTGTCAATTATAAAATACTCGAACAAATCGCTACTCAAACTAAATTGAAAATAGATTTTGGTGGCGGATTAAAATCGGATGCTGACCTGAAAATCGCTTTTGAAAGTGGCGCTAATCAAATTACCGGAGGTAGTATTGCTGTTAAAAATAGAGAATTATTCGAAAAATGGATTCAAGAATACGGTTCGGATAAAATCATTTTGGGAGCAGATGCTAATAATGAAAAAGTGGCAGTTTCTGGTTGGTTAGAGGATTCTAACGAAGACTTGATTCCGTTTATACAAGACTATCAAAACAAAGGGATTCAGTATGTAATTTGTACAGATATTGCCAAAGACGGCATGCTAGAAGGACCTAGTTTTGATTTATACGCTAAAATTTTGGCGCAAGCCAAAGGAATAAAATTGATTGCTTCGGGAGGAATTTCTACTTTTGCTGAATTGCCTAAATTAGCTGAATTAGGTTGCGAAGGAACAATAATTGGAAAAGCAATTTATGAAGGAAGGATTTCGTTGAAACAATTGGAAAACTACATTTTAAGTAGTAAGTCATAAGGATTAAGTTATAAGGTATGAGCGAAGATATAATCAAAGTTAAAAGTTTTTCATTTGCGATTCGAATAGTGAATCTATACAAAACGTTAGTTTCTAGAAATGAATATGTAATGAGTAAGCAGGTTTTACGTTCTGGAACTTCTGTAGGAGCAAATATTAGAGAAGCTAAAAATGCAGAAAGTAGAGCTGATTTTATTCATAAAATGGGGATTGCCCAAAAAGAAGCTGATGAAACTTTATATTGGATGGAACTTTTACAAGCAACCAAATACCTTTCTATTGAAGAATTCGAAAGTTTAAATAACGATGGTGTTGAAGTTTTAAAATTGATAAAAAGCATTATTATATCTGCTAAAAATAATCAAAAGAAAACTTAATACTTCATCCTTACTAATTAATACTTAAATAGCATGTTAACAAAAAGAATAATCCCCTGTCTAGATATAAAAAACGGAAGAACCGTAAAAGGTGTTAATTTTGTAGACTTGCGTGATGCAGGAGATCCTGTGGAATTAGCCAAAATATATTCGGATGAAGGTGCTGATGAATTGGTTTTTTTGGATATTTCGGCAACGGAAGAAAGAAGAAAAACCTTAGTTGATTTAGTTCGTAAAGTTGCCTCAACGATTAATATTCCGTTTACAGTTGGTGGTGGAATTTCATCGGTGAAAGATGTTGAAGTATTGTTGCAAAACGGTGCGGATAAAGTTTCTATTAATTCGTCGGCTGTGAAAAACCCGCAGATAATCAATGATTTGGCACAGAAATTTGGAAGTCAATGTGTTGTTGTCGCAATTGATGCAAAACAAATTAATGGTCAATGGATCGTGCATTTAGTAGGAGGAAAAGTCCCAACCGAATTGAATTTATTTGATTGGGCAAAGGAAGTGGAACAAAGAGGTGCAGGTGAAATCTTATTCACGTCAATGGATAATGATGGAACTAAAAATGGATTTGCCAATGAAGCTTTGGCTACACTTTCAAAATTAGTTAATATTCCTATAATAGCTTCTGGCGGAGCTGGAAATATTCAGCATTTTGTTGATACATTTCAAGTAGGAAAAGCAGATGCAGCATTAGCCGCAAGTGTCTTTCATTTTAAAGAAATTGAAATCAAAACATTAAAAAAAGCGCTTAAAAATAATAATATCGAAGTTAGGGTTTAAAATCCTAAATCGAAAATCTTAAATCCTAAATTGAAATGAACATAGATTTCTCAAAAAATACAGATGGATTAATTCCAGCCATAATTCAAGACAGCGAAACCAAAACAGTTTTGATGTTGGGCTTCATGAATGCCGAAGCGTATCAAAAAACGATTGACACTAAAAAAGTTACTTTTTATAGTAGAACGAAACAAAGACTTTGGACAAAAGGAGAGGAAAGTGGGAACTTTTTGAATCTAATTGATATCAAAAATGACTGCGATAATGATACTTTATTAATCCAAGTAAAACCTGAAGGACCTACTTGCCACAAAGGGACAGATACGTGCTGGGCGGAAGAAAACAAACAAGATTATGGTTTTATTTCTCATTTAGAAAACACAATTAAAGTACGCAGAGAAAACGCTGATTCTGAAAAAAGTTACGTAGCTTCCTTATATAAATTAGGAATTAACAAAATCGCTCAAAAAGTAGGTGAGGAGGCGATAGAAGTGGTTATTGAAGCCAAAGATGATAACGATGATTTGTTTCTGAGTGAAAGCGCTGATTTACTATTTCATTATCTTATTTTATTGCAAGCCAAAGGATTTCAGTTAAATGATGTTGTGGAGGTTCTTAAAAGTCGCCAAAAATAAAATAGTTTTAACTAATTTTCATCAATAAAAATCCAATAGCCAACTCAATTGCTATTGGATTTTCTTTTTTCTTTTATTTCAAAAAGCAATCCACTATATTTACTATTTATTTAAAATACCAGAATAACAATGCAAGTGATGAATTCAGACAATACCACCTTTACCCAAGAATTAAATAGTACTATAATAAATACTGGTTTGTATATAATCCTAACTACCGACGAAGATGATGATCGTCCTGTTTATATTTCAGGGAACTTCAATAATTGGCGTACCCAGGACAAAGAGTTTTTGATGGAGAAAATTGGAAACAGTCTATATCATTATAAATTCTCACATGATTTTGATTATCCGTTCGAGCTTTTATATAAATTTACGAAAGGCGATTGGAGTGAAGTAGAGATAGATGCGGAAGGTAATCGTACTGAAAATCGTTCCACAGTCAGTCATGCAGGTATACAAAAAGAGCATGTGGCGAGATGGCGAAAAAACTGGCTGCCATTTAAGCAATCGTTTTTACCCCAGGTTTTGCTGATTTCGGATGAATTTGAAATTCCGCAACTTAATAAAACCAGAAAAATATGGGCATTGCTGCCACATGATTATGATACTTCAGATGAAAGATATCCTGTGATGTATTTGCAAGATGCTCAAAATTTATTCAATGAAGGATCCGGAATGGGTAATTGGGAAATTGACAAAAAACTGGCTGTTATGTCGGAATATAAAATTGGAAAAATCATAATTATAGCCATAGAACATGCTGAAGAAGATCGAATAAAAGAATACAACGTTGGAAAAACAGTTTTAGGAAAAGGACAAGGGAAAAAATATATTCGTTTTGTAACTGATACGCTGAAACCATTTGTGGATACTAATTTTCGAACCAAAAAAGAACGAGAATTTACTGGAATAGGAGGTAGCTCGATGGGCGGATTAGTTAGTGTTTTCAGTGGATTGCGAAATCCGGAGGTATATGGAAAACTGATGATTTTTTCGCCATCGCTTTGGGTGATACCTGATTTAAAAATAAAACCTAAAAAAGCTAATTTAGCGGATACCAAGATTTATTTGTATGCTGGCGGAGACGAAAGTTCAACCATGATTGAGCATATAAAAAAGTTTAAGGAGAATTTAATTGCCAGTAAATTTATAATAGACAAATCGAAGATTAATTTAAGCATTAATAGACAAGGAAAACACAGTGAAACCTATTGGAGTGACGAATTTCCAAAAGCAATTGAATGGTTGTTTTTTCAGACGAAGTAAAAATCTTTCTTGCATGGTGAAACGATTTATTATGCTAATAAAGAATTAAAAAAAAAATAAATGAAAACAAACACAATTCAAAACCTAACAAATTTTTCAGGAACAATTATAATTCCAGTTTTTGAAACTTATGAAAAAAATATTGTTCCAATTGCGTTTGATGGATTAGAGATTCCTGCAAAAGTATTTTTCGGCAAAAAAGACACGCATTATTTAGCCGAAATAAAGGATAATCTACATTTATTTGTTGGTTTAGGAAAAACGGTAGATTATAAAACTTTAAAAACTACTTTTCGTCGCATTGCGGCTAAGCAAAAAGAGCATTTAAGCGCGAATGTGGCTTTAGTTTTACCGGAACAATTTACGGATGATCAAGTGGAAGCGATGATTTCAGGTTTGCTTTTAGGAACTTATGATTTGGGTCATTTTAAAGCAGATAAAAAAGCACATCCTTTTCTAGATTCTGATTTTACTTTGAATTTAGTTTCCGAAAAAGATCATTTGGCGACAGCCAATAAAGCAATAAAAATTGCAAAAGCACAATTAGGTGTTTATAACTTAGTAGATCTACCCCCGAATACCGTTACACCAAAATACTTATCAACTTGGGCTAAAGAGACGGGAGAAAAATATGGATTTGAGGTAAAAGTTCTAGGATACGATGCTTCAAAAATTGCGGGTCTTGGCGCTTTCTTGGCAGTAGGAAAAGGAAGTGAAAATGAGCCACAATTTATCATTATGAATTACACTCCAAAACAAAAAGTGAAATCCATGAAGCATGTTGGTCTGGTTGGAAAAGGAATAACCTTTGATACCGGAGGCCTAAACATAAAAACGGCAGGGATGGTTCATATGAAGTGCGATATGGCGGGAGGTGGCGCCGTTCTTGGAGCGATGCAACTCATAGCCGATTTGCAATTGCATGTAAAAGTTACCGCTATAGTTCCTTGCGCAGAAAATTCGGTCGATGCCAAATCATTTTTACCAAGTGATGTCATACACAGTTACAGTGGACATTCGATAGAAATCATTGATACAGATGCTGAAGGCCGACTGGTTTTAGCCGATGGATTATCGTATTTAATTAAAAATTTCAAACCAGAATATATCGTAGACATTGCCACTCTCACAGGAAGCAGTGTTGGTACTTTTGGGTATGAATGTGCCGCCTTGTTTACTAATAATGTAGAAATGGCTAAGAAATTGCAAGATTCCGGAGATGCAGTAGGAGAGCGACTGTGGCCTTTACCGCTATGGGATGTTTACAAACAAGATATTGAAAGTGATATTGCCGATGTAAAAAACTACAGCGGAAAACCAGTAGCTGGAGCAATAAGCGCTGCTAAATTTTTAGAATATTTTACGCAGGAACATACCGCTTGGGCGCATCTTGATGTTGCTGGTGTAGCATTTGGAGATGACGAATTTGCAAAAAGCAAACACGCAACCGCTTATGGAGTTCATTTATTAACTAAATTCATTGAAAATTTATAACGTATGGAAAATTCTAAAACCTTCATCTGCATTTCTAATTATTTCAAGGGTTCCGATTTTTTAATTCAATTAAAAAAATTAGGCAACAAAGTTTATCTTGTAACCAGCGAAAAGTTAAGAAAAAGTCCATGGCCAAATGAGTACATTGATGAGATATTTTATATGGAGGGCCAAGATATTGACTGGAATTTAGAGCATCTTCTATTGGGTGTGGGTAATTTAATGAAGTCAACTAAAATAGATGCTATAGTAGCTCTCGATGATTATGATGTAGAAAAAGCCACTTATCTTAGAGAAAATCTTAGAATTGATGGGATGGGACAAACCACGGGACGTTATTTTAGATATAAATTAGCGATGCGCATGAGAGCAAAAAGTTGTGGTATTTCCATACCTGCTTTTTGTTCGTTATTTAATGACCCTGATATCAATACTTTTGCAGATACTATTCCCGCACCATGGGTTTTGAAACCACGTTCTGAGGCTTCGGCAACAGGGATTATAAAAGTGTTTGACAAAGAAAGTTTGTGGATTCATATCAACGAAATGGGGAATAACAGATTCAAATATTTATTGGAACAATTCAAACCAGGCGATGTATATCATTGTGACAGTTTGATTGTAGACAGTAAAGTAATATTTAGTTTAACTTCTAAATATTTGGCTACGCCAATGGAAATTTCGCAAGGTGGCGGTGTTTTTCGTTCGGCAAATATTCCATATGGTTCAGAAGATGACAAAGCAATAAAAAAAGTTAATGAACAAGTGATGAAAGGTTTTGGATTGAAACACGGTGCCTCTCATACTGAATTTATAAAATCGAAAGATGATGGAAAAATTTATTTTCTGGAAACATCGTCTCGCGTTGGTGGAGCTCATCTAGCCGAAATGGTTGCAGAAGCTTCCAACATTAACTTATGGAAAGAATGGGCGACTATAGAAGATGCATTAGTTAAAGGAACGAAATATGTTTTGCCAAAAGTAAAAAAAGGATATGCCGGTATTGTATTGACTTTGTCTAAATTTCAGCATCCTAATTTATCCTCTTTTACAGATCCTGAAGTTTGTTTCAAAGTTCCATTAGATTATCATGCAGGACTAATTGTAAAATCAAATAAACACGAACGAATTCTTGAATTATTAGATGATTATGCTGATCAATTAGTAGCTAATTTTACGGCAGTTGTAGAACAAAATAAAGTGGCGAAATTGCATTGATTATCAGTCCAAACGCACCATATTATTTTTACCGCATAGAATCGTAGACTAATGGTTGATAAATATGTTTTATAGAAATAGTTTTTCCATCCCGACAACTTTGGGACTATGCTTTCTAGTTTTAATGCACTATCTTTTAATTAAAACAGTATAAATCTATGCTTGTATGTGGTAAATTTTTACCTAAACCAAATCTAAAATTCAAAAAAATTTTAATTTCATGAACATATATTTTCGCTTTATTTTTATTTCCCTTTTTATTTCTAACGCTGCAAACGCCCAAGGACTTCTTGGAAAATCACAACAAGTCTTTACCAAACAAGATTCGTTACGAGGAAGTATAACCAAAGAAAGAGCTTGGTGGGATGTAAAACAATATCATCTTGACATTAAAGTAAATCCAACGGAGCAAACGATTACTGGTTCCAATACTATAAAATATCAAGTACTGCAGGAATACAATCGCATGCAAATAGATTTACAAAATCCAATGGAAATCTTTAAGGTGATTCAAGACGGAAAAGAATTAAAATATACAAGGGATGGAAATGTATTTATTATAGAATTAGTTGCTCCTCAAAGAACCGGAACAGTAAAAGAACTCACTGTGTTTTATGGAGGTAAACCAAAGATAGCCGTAAATCCGCCATGGGATGGAGGAATTACTTGGAAAAAAGATTCTAATGGTAATCCGTTTATAGCGTCATCTTGTCAAGGATTGGGAGCCAGTGTTTGGTGGCCCAATAAAGATCATATGTATGACGAAGTGGAAAGTATGCTAATCAGTGTAAATGTTCCAAAAAATTTGATGGATGTCTCCAATGGTCGTTTGCAAAGTGTAACCGAGTTGAAAGACGGCACAAAAACATATAATTGGCTGGTATCAAATCCCATCAACAATTACGGTGTGAACATCAACATTGGCGATTATGTTTCTTTTTCGGAGAAATACAAAGGGCAAAAAGGAAATTTAGATTGTAATTATTATGTTTTAAGAGATAATTTAGCCAAAGCAAAAATCCAATTCAAAGATGCGCCTCGAATGCTGAAGGCTTTCGAGCATTGGTTTGGACCGTATCCTTTTTATGAAGACAGTTACAAACTCGTTGAAGCACCATATTTAGGGATGGAACATCAAAGTAGTGTCACCTATGGGAATGGTTTCAAAAATGGATATTTAGGAAGAGATTTAAGTGGTACCGGCTGGGGTTTAAAGTTTGACTATATTATTATTCATGAATCTGGACACGAATGGTTTGCCAATAATATCACTTACAAAGATATTGCTGATATGTGGATTCATGAAAGTTTCACCGATTATTCTGAAAGTCTTTTCCTTGAATATTATTACGGAAAAGAGGCAGCTTACACTTATGTTAGAGGTTTGCGAAAAAATATTCAAAATGATAAACCTATAATTGGCTACTATGATGTAAATAATGAAGGTTCAAGCGATATGTATTACAAAGGGGCCAATATGTTGCATACGTTGCGTCAAATTGTAAATGATGACGAAAAATGGAGAACTATTTTAAGAGGATTAAACAGTACTTTTTATCATCAAACGGTTACAACAAAACAAATTGAAGATTATTTGAGTAAATCCACAGAAATGGATCTATCTGCTTTTTTCAATCAATATTTGAGAGATATTAGAATTCCTACTTTAGAATATTTTTTCAAAAACGATAAATTAGGATACCGATGGACAAATTGTGTTCCGGGATTTAATATGCCAATAAAAATAACGGTAAATGGAACTGGAAAATTACTGAAACCAACAACAGGTTGGGATTCGATTTCTGTTAAGAGCGAAAATGCCAAGCTGGAAATTGATAAGAATTTTTATGTAGCAGGTTTTAATATCTCGGAATAATTTTTATATAATAGAAATAACAAAAAAGACCAATTTACAGATTGGTCTTTTTTATGCGAATATTTTTTATCTCTCAAACAATCCCAAAGTACCGCCAACCCAATCTTTATCTTTATTGAATTTTACACCAATCATTTCGCCACGGCTCAATCGAACTAGGTTACAAAGCAGAGTGGGAGATTCAGCTTCTTCTTTCCAAACGCAAAGTACACGAACTTCGGCTTTTACTTTTCCGTCGGGAGATTGTACTATAGGTATGTAGTTTACTTTTTTCTGAAGGATATAGAGTTCTTTTTCAACTACTGCTTCAATATCTTCTTTTTTTACATGGAAAATTACGCCAGTACCTGAGAAAGAAAATAAGGGTTTCAGCACATAATTTTCTAAATCTTCCGGAATTACTTCCAGCTCACTTAATAAAGTAGTTTCAATAAAATATTTTCCTTTTAACAAAGGCAAAATAAATTTACTGATTCTGAAAAACCAGTTGGGATGCCCTGCCCATTCAACATCAAGATCATCAGAGAAATTGAAATTTAGTTTTAAATCGGTTCGTAAATCCAATTCATCAAAAATAACTCGATTATAAATTCGTTTTGCAAGAATTTCATCTCCTGCTGCATTTTTATAAAAAAGTCGTTTCCCTTTTTTTATCAGCTCGGTAACACAAACTATTGGAATACCAATATCTCTGCTGCAATAATAAAAATCAATTTTTGTGTTTTGCTTCTCCGGTTCAATTTCAAGCAGAATAACATTTTCTTTTGGATGCTTGTTACAAATTACTTCTTCAAGAATATCAAGATATACTTGTGGTTCAATATCATTTATAAAAGGAGTTAATTCAGCAAGAAAAGGATAATGATTCTTAAATTTCTCATACAAGTTAAACTGATAATTGTATAACGAGGGAAAGCCTTGCACTTCAATTAGTTTAGGAATAACCGCACCATCTTCTACGCAAATACCGAAATCAATGGCTAAAAAAGAAGTGTGTTCGTCCTCGTTTGGAACTTTATTATTTAATTCTAATGCCTTGTCAGTAAGTACTTTAAAGTTTTTTTGTTTAATTAAAGCTATAACTTCATTACATCCTTCAATTAATTGTGCTTTTAACTCATTTGAAATAAAAAATGGAGTTTCGGCTAATCTAAAAGTCGGTAAATAATTAAAATCGGAAGCAATATCGTCTTTAAATTCTTGATATTTTTTGTCTGTAAATTGAGTATTAAATAACTCCCGATATTTTGAAATCATACACTATAAAATTTATTAATTAGATAACATTTTTTTAGTTTTCATCAAGTCATTTATGGCAATTCGCAGGAAATTTGGAATTAAAGTTTCATTGGTTCTGTATATTTTATCATCGTCCAATAAGTCTTCAAGCATGTTTCTAAACTTCTTTTTGCCTTTCATACTCTTGATTTTTTCCTTTGCCTCTTTATTTCTCAAATGCGAGACAAAGCTTATGGGATCAGCTTCCGGATGAAACTGCGTCCCTACAAAATAATCCGTGAAACGAACGGCCATAATAGCGCGTTCATATTGTACGTGATCTCTAATTTTTTCCAAAGAAATAATTTTGGCTCCTTTTTTAGTAAAAATACTCAGTTTAGGCTGTACAACCTGATAATCGCGAGAATCAATGGCGTAAAAAGGGTCTGACAATCCTTCAAAAAGGGGATCCGTCAATCCTTCTTTTGTTTTGTGAATCGTCATCACGCCAAAAGAGGTGTCATTTCGTTTGGTTACAGTTGCCAATCCAAAATGCAGGCAAGCCATCTGAAACGAATGACAAATAAACAAAACATGTTTTTTAACCGCGTTTTCGTTATTCCACTTTGTTAAGGAGTCGATAAATTCGTAATACTTTTTATCCCATTCTCCGTCTCCTACCATTGGATTTCCTGGACCGCCAGTGGAAATATAAATATCAAACTTGTTAATTTCAGGTAATTCACACTTTACGCGCACATCAAATATTTCGAAACTTACAACAGGACTAAACCGGTTAATGACATCAATAATACAACGCATTCCCTGATTTGGCATACCATTGTACATATCTAATAAGGCAATCTTTATAATTCTATTGGACATACGTTTATTTTAAAAAATCAATCGGCAAAGTTAATTTTTAATTTACAATCCTTTTGTAAATTCACCAGTAATAAAATCAACCACTCTGGAAAGATTGCCCGTTTCTTCAAAAATAGCCAACTGTTTGTCCGCTCCAGTTCCGTTTTTCAAAATCTTATGAACATAATTAATATCGTCTCGACTTCCCAATTCATCGACTACATCGTCAATGAAATCAAGTAGTTCCAGAATTAGTATCTTTGTTTCCACCTCTTTTTGCAAACCAAAATCAATCATGTTATTTTCAATTCCGTAACGGGCTGCACGAAATTTATTTTCTTTTATCAGGGCTAGTCTATAAATATTAAAACTAGTATTATTCATGTTAAGTTTATAAAGTTTGGCCACAATTGCTTGAATAATAGCCACAATACATATGGTTTCATCCACTGTTAAACACATATCGCAAATCCGGAATTCAATCGTATTGTAAAAAGGATGCAAGCGTAAATCCCACCAAATCTTTTTAGGATTATCTATACAATTGGTTTTAACTAACGTATCCAAATAATTTTGATAGGCAGCAACCGAATCAAAATATTCCGGCAACCCTGTTCTTGGAAATTTATCAAAAACCTTTGTTCTAAAGGATTTATAACCCGTTTTTCGTCCTTCCCAAAAAGGAGAATTCGTAGAAAGCGCAAAAATATGAGGCAAAAAGTAGGTCGCTTGATTCATCAATTGCAATCCAATTTCCCGATTTTCAATTCCTACATGGCAATGCATCCCAAAAATTAAATTGGATCGCGCCGCATCTTGCAATTCATTCACAATATCGTGATATCTGGGATCATCAGTGATGGGCTGGTCTTGCCATTTAGAAAACGGATGCGTTCCAGCACCACCAACGATTAAATCTTGTTTATCGGCTAATTCTACAATTTTAGACCTCAAAAATTTAATTTCACACTTAGCTTCAGCAACACTTTTACAAATATTGGTTCCCACTTCGACCACAGATTGGTGCATTTCTGACTTCACCTGCTCGTTTAATATTATTTTAGCACCATCCACAATTTTAGACAAATGCGATCGCAAATCTCTTGTCTCAGGATCAATAATTTGATATTCTTCTTCGACACCTAGCGTAAAAACTGGTAATTTCTTTGACATAATTATTTTTTTAGTGTTCAGTCGCAGTCGCAGTTTTCAGTCTGTTTACTGAATACTGTGACTGAAAACTATTTTGCTGCGTCTTTAATAAATGTACCCCAAGTAAGATTCATTTTTCCAGGTTTTTGTTTTTTCGCGGCAGCGATTGCCATCTTAGAAGCTTCTTCAACAACCCATTCAAAATTTTCAGCACCAACTGATGTTAATTCAGCATCTGGAGCCGGATTTCCAAAATCAATAGCGTAAGGGATTCCATCTCTTACAGCAAATTCAACTGTATTAAAATCATAACCCAATCCTTTACAAAGTCTTAAAGTATAATCTTTTATCGTTGCCAATAATTTTTTATCCGTTGGCGGTCCATCAATTACATAACGCAAATGATGTGGATTTCTTGGTTCATATTGCATGATTCGGACTGCTTTACATCCCAAACAATACACTCTGAAATATTCCGTGAAAACAATTTCTTCCTGAAGCATCATCACTAATTGTCCTGTTTCCTGATGTTTCTCCCAAAACTCTTCCTTGTTTTCTAAACGATAAACATTTTTCCAACCGCCACCTGCATACGGTTTCATGTACGCTGGAAAACCAATATAATCGAAAATTCCTTGCCAATCCATTGGGTACTTTAAATTCCTGAAAGATTTTCCGGTTGTATCCGTAGGATGTTCCGCTGAAGGTAGGATTACGGTATTGGGTAACGGAACTCCAAGAGTATCTGCTAACGCATTATTGAAAAATTTATCATCGGCACTCCACCAGAAAGGATTGTTAATAACATTCGTTCCTGTTAAAGCTGCATTTTTTAAATAAGCACGATAAAAAGGAACATCTTGTGAAATTCTATCGATAATTACAGCATATTCACCACCTTGATTTTGAACGACTTTATCAATGGAAACTGCTTCTGCAATAATTCCTTTTTCGTTTTTCGAATTCACTCTGTCTATAAACGCTTGTGGAAATGTATCTTCCATTCCAAATAAAATTCCAATTTTTTTCATCTCTTTCTATTTTAATTACTTGATACCTGATTCTGTTGATTATATTGTTTTAAAAAAATTTAATTCTTGATAAATAGTGCGGAAACATTTCTTTCCACATTGGCCAGTCATGATTTTTATCCTGACGAATATCGAGCCAGTGATGGATGTTTCTTTCGCTTAAAACCTTGCTTAATTTTAGATTGGCATCGAAACAAATATCCCAATTAGAAGTTCCTAAAACGATATCCATATTCCACAATTCAGGATCATTAAGACCGTGTAAATAATCTTCCGGACTGTTATAAAATACATCGTCGTTATGAAAACCATCCATGAAATTCTTAATGTTAAAAGCGCCACTCATAGAAAATAGATGACTAACATATCCAGGATGACGAAAAGCAAAATTAGATGCATGATATCCGCCAAAGCTGCAACCCGCCATAATCACTTTCCCTGAAGCAGTATTGTTTTTTACTTTTTCGACAATTTCATGACAAATCATTTTGTCATATTTAACGTGATTTTCTATACGATGGACAGGATGGATATTTTTATTGTAAAAACTGTCTTTATCAATGCTGTCAGGACAAAAAACCTGAATTAAACCTTGCTCAATATACCATTTGGCCGATTCAATCAATCCCATGTCTTTATTTTCATGATAACTTCCCATAGAGGTAGGAAAAAGAATTACAGGAAATCCCGTATGTCCAAAAACCAACATTTCGATATCTCTATTTAGATTGGGGGAATACCATTTGAAATATTCTTCCTTCATAGCTTTATTTTTAACAATTATAATGAAAAAAAACGAGCAAAGAAAGATAATTGATCAAGCTTAACTAATAATTATCACAAAAAGCAATAAAGATTATTAACTAGTAATGAAATTATGATTTTTATATTAATTAGCCCATATTTTTTAAATTATAATCAAAAACAAATGGTTTTTAATACATCAACTTTTTTTAATACAACGATGGAAGCGGCTAGAAACCGACTATTTACTCGAAAAATTCATGAAGCAATTACCAATATATGGTACAAAGTTTTTAAATAGTCGCTTGTTTTAAAGAATTATGAATCAGCATTTACCTCAAATAACTGTACTTGACTTTTTAATCTTTCGACAAGCATCGTCATCATTCTTTTGTTTAGGCTGGAAGAATTTTTAATGTATTGAGCGTATTCATTCGATGTAAATAAACCGATAATCATTCCCTTCAAGGCATTTCTAAATTTGATGTCTTTTTGGATTGCGTTTTCGATCATCGACAATTTTTTTTCAGTAGTTTGCGAATAAAAATCAGTTTTATTCTTGTCGATATAATTGATGAACGACGCTACAAACAAATCGTTTTGTAATTTTAAAATAGGTCGAAGAACTTCATTTTGAAAGGATTCATCAGATGAAGATTGAGAGGTAACAGTACCGATAGTTTGTCCTCTGAATTGTTTTAAAAAAGTATCGCGTTGGTCCATTTTTTTCTTTAAAATTATGAAAAAAAGAAATAGAAACCACTTGATTTTATGTTATGAAAAGAATATTTTTCGTTTTGATTTCATAAAATGGAAAAAAAGCCATTTTATATTTTATTTTTTTCGAAAATAGGTAAATATCCCATAAGCGGAAACCAATGTCCAAGAGCCTTCCAAAATAATGAAAGGTAAATAATTTAGCAAAACGGATGCAAAACAAGCTATTCCGGCGCCTATAAAATTCAAAAAAAGATAGATTAAACTCTCTTTTTTTATAGTGTCATTTAAGTTTAAAAAGTAGGCAACCAAAAGAATGGTCACCCCTATAAATCCAATCCAATCTGTTACTGACATTATATTATTTTTTTTGTTTTTAATTTTGGTAAGTCACTATCAGCAACGAAACTACCTTGTGAAGGCAATTCAAAAATTTCTAAATCGAAATACGGAACTGATGCGATAATGTGGTCAAAAACATCGGCCATTATATATTCGTAATTTTCAAATCCTTTGTCTTTAGAAAAAGCATAAACTTCGAGTGGAACTCCATGTGAAGTCGATTGCAACTGGCGGCAAAGCATCAGCATATCTTGATTCAGTTCTGGATAATTAAAAAGATATTCCGTAATATATTTTCGAAACAAACCCAAATTTGTCAAATTTCTACCATTAATAGCCAACGATTTATCAATTTGATTCGTCAAGTTATAGTCATCAATTTCAGCTTTTCGAGTGTCAATATAATCGCTGATTAGATTGATTCTCTTCAAATCATTTAATTCAGCTTCCTCTAGAAATCGGATGCTGCTGGTTTTTATAAGAATGTGTCTTTTGATCCTTCGCCCATCAGAATTGAGCATACCGCGCCAGTTTTGGAAAGAATCAGAACTTAAACTGTATGTTGGAATAGTGGTCGTGGTATTGTCAAAATTTCGAACCTTTACTGTGGCTAGATTTATCTCGATTACATCACCATCGGCGCCAAATTTATCCATTGTAATCCAATCCCCAATACGAACCATATCGTTAATGGATACTTGTACACTGGAAACAAACCCTAAAATAGTATCTCTGAAAATTAAAATAATTACCGCCGAAACAGCTCCTAAAATGGTTAAAAGTTCTTTCTGATCAATATCAAATAATTTTGAAATAATCACGGTAATCCCTACCACCCAAAGGATAATCATTATCACCTGAATAAAACTGTCAATAGGTTTATCGCTATATCTTGGTTTTAGTTTTAAATAATCTCGTAAAGCATTAAAAATGGTGCGAATAATCCAAAGCACCAATATGACGATGTAGATTCCCACCAATTTCCCAAAAACACCTTCCCAATATTCATAGCGATCTAAAATTATGGGTACTGATTTGTATATAAAAAGTAATGGAATCAAGTGAGCAATGTATTTGGCTGTTTTATTGGTAACCAATAAATCATCAAATTTGGTTTTGGTTTTTTGGGCTATAAAAACCATAACCGTTACCAAAATAAGCCTGAATACTACATAAATAGTAAATGCCAGTAAGCATAATACAGCAATATTTATAATCAAACTCAAATAAGAAGCTATACTGCTCCCTAATCCCCATTTCCTAAATATTGGATATAAAAAAGTGAATAGTTTCTCTATAAATTTATACATTTTTCAGGTATTTTTTGTCCACATAGAAAGTACCCAAAGGAATTAAAGAGGCAATTAAAATTATTCCAAAGTTTTTAAGATCCCATTTTTGAGATTTTTTCAGTAAAATGGCCAATACAATATAGCCAATAAATAGGATTCCATGACTCATCCCAATAGGGTAAAGCAATGTTTTATAGAGTACTGGATTTGTAGGCTTGATGAAAAGCATATTCGAAAATAAAACCAGGTATGATATTCCTTCCAGAATTGCTGTAATCTTGAAAATCTTGAGCATTTACTATATTTTGATTGATAATTGACAAAAATAAGTATTATCATTGATTTTTAATCTATTGATTCCTAAAGTAATTTACTTTTGTATTCTTAAACTTTGATAATGAGCAAGCGCGATTTAAAAAAATATCTGGCAGAACTGAATAAAGAACAACTCGAAGAACAAATTATCGAATTGTACGAAAAATTTAGCGCGGTAAAAGTCTATTATAATTTTGTTTTCAATCCAAAGGAAGAAACGCTTTTGCAGGAATGCAAACTGAAAATCTCCAACGAATATTATCCTGCAAAAAAACCGGGAAGAAGAAGCAAACCAAAAATGAGGCGTTCCGTTGCTCAAAAATATATTAAGCATTTTGTCCTTTTGGGAGTAGATCCCTTTATAATTGCCGATGTAATGCTCTACAATATTGAAATTGCCCAAACGTTCTCCTCTGAGAATGTTATAAAACAAGAATTGTTTTTCAAAAGTATGTTCAATTCCTTTGAACAAGCGGTAGTATTTTTGATTGCAAATGGAATCCTAAATGATTTTAAGACTAGAATACTAGCCATTCACAATCAAACTATTAAACAAAAATGGCACAATGAACCCGAGTTTAATGCAGTAATAGAGAGATTTGAGTATTAAAGTCTGCACTGTTAAAATTTTACCACAAATTACACAAATTTTCACAAATTAATTCGTGCTAATTTGTGCTAGAAAACAGTTGCAGAACATAAAACTAAATGCATTAAAGCACCTATTTTTAGCTGTTTTTGTGGCCAATAAATTTTAAAATTTTACTACATAGAATCATAGATTTTTAATTTTTCAACAAAACTCTTTTTTTGCCACTTTTCTATGTCTTTATGTGGTAAAATAGCTTACGTTTTCTCTTTTTCAGTATTAAGCTGCTGTATAATTCTATTTTATTTAATCACTCCTCTTTATTTTTAATTAAAATTGACAATAAAACTGTTTTTTAGGCGTATTTTTGCAAAAATCCAACAATAAGCAATGTCGCAAAACACTTTAGAAATCGAAATCGAAGACAAAAAAGAACTTTATGCCTACCAAAAAGGGGACATAGATGCTATCTTTGAACGTATCGATAATGGACCTCGTCAACATCATTTGTTATATCAATTACCCACTGGTGGAGGAAAGACAGTAGTTTTTTCTGAAATCGTGCGCCGTTATTTGTCAAAACACGACAAAAAAGTAGTGGTTTTAACACACCGAATTGAACTTTGCAAACAAACTTCAAAAATGTTGAAGGGTTTTGATGTAAAAAACAAAATCATCAACAGCAAAGTAAAAGAACTTCCAGACCAAAACGATTATTCTTGTTTTGTGGCGATGGTAGAGACTTTAAAAAACCGTATTAATGATGAAAAATTGCATTTGGACAATATTGGTTTAGTAATTATTGATGAGGCGCATTACAACTCCTTCCGAAAATTATTAAGCTCTTTTAAAAATGCTTTTATATTAGGAGTTACAGCAACGCCTTTGAGTTCGAATATTAAGTTGCCAATGCATGAAAGTTATGATGAATTAATTGTAGGAGATACCATTAGTTCATTGATTGACAAAGGCTTTTTGGCGAAAGCAATCACCTATAGTTATGACGTGGGTTTGACCTCGTTGAAAGTAGGTATAAATGGAGATTACACCGTAAAATCATCGGATGATTTATATACGAATATGGCCATGCAGGAAAAATTATTGCATGCCTACACCGAGAAATCTTTAGGAAAGAAAACCTTGATTTTCAACAATGGTATCAATACCTCATTGTATGTTTATGAAACTTTCAGAGAAGCAGGTTACGAAATCCGCCATCTGGACAACACCAGCAATAACGAGGAACGAAAAGATATTTTACATTGGTTCAAGCACACACCAGATGCCATTTTAACCTCCGTTGGAATCCTTACCACAGGTTTTGATGAACCTACAGTAGAGACTATTATTTTGAATCGCGCGACAAAATCATTGACACTTTACTATCAAATGATTGGACGTGGTTCGAGAAAACTGCCAAATAAAGATGTATTTAACGTGATCGATTTAGGAAATAATGCAGCCCGATTTGGGTTGTGGAGTGAGCCGGTAAACTGGCAACATATTTTTAAATCACCAGAGTTTTATCTGGAAAATTTACGTGATGATACGGAAATCGAATTGTATTTCAAATATTCCATGCCTCCGGAATTACGCGCTAAATTCAGCAAAACGGAAGTGGTAACTTTTGATGTTGATGAGGAACACAAGCAAATCATTGCATTAAATTTACGTTCCAAAGAAGTACTCGATAAATCCTTGGAGCAACACGCTGCTATGTGTGTTGATAATTCAGAGACGTTACAGGAAGCTAAAGCATTAGGAAAACTGTTAGAAGATGATATCGATTGTCGCATCAAACGCTATTCAAAATGTTTGAGTCAATGCAGTAAAAATTACCGCGAGTGGCTTGTTGACGATTACAAATTGAAACTGATATTGTTAACCGGGAAAAAATATCGTGAAAAGATAATGAATGAACCGGACGAAGATTAATACTACCGCTCAGGTTTAATTATCAATAACGTCAGTTCGAGTGTTTTTTGTGTAGCGAAGCAAAACAAAAAATGTATTGAGAACCGTTTTCAGGAGCTAATCCCGCTATTCGTCACAATCTTTTATTTTTAAAGAAAAAATAAAAGGATTTTCACTGCTATCGGGGCTAAAAATTACCGTTACACAACAACTATTTTTTATAAAAATATAAAATTCAAAAAAATGCCAAAACAATTCTCTGATTTAGGAATTTCAGCACCCATATTAAAAGCGATTACCGAATTGAAAATTGTTGTACCAACAGAGATTCAGCAAAAAACAATTCCGTTACTTTTATCCAACACTACGGATTTGGTTGGACTGGCTAAAACCGGTACAGGAAAAACGGCTGCTTTTGGATTGCCAATTTTACAATTAATTGACACTGATTTACCGGTAGTACAAGCTGTTATTTTGGTTCCAACGCGTGAATTAGGACATCAGATTTTTAGAAACTTAGAAGATTTTTCAAAATATTTACCTCAAGTTTCTATTGCAGCAAC
Organism: Flavobacterium sp. CG_9.10; assembly: GCF_015752245.1. Taxonomy (NCBI): domain Bacteria; kingdom Pseudomonadati; phylum Bacteroidota; class Flavobacteriia; order Flavobacteriales; family Flavobacteriaceae; genus Flavobacterium; species Flavobacterium sp. CG_9.10. The sequence continues at coordinate 82,143 of NZ_JADOVD010000011.1, read as the reverse complement.
TTGTGGAGGAATTCCAATAAAGCCACAAATAGAACGCTTGGCAACGCCTACGCACATCGTTGTGGCAACACCGGGACGTTTAATAGATTTGATTCAGCGCAAAGCCATAAACCTGAAAGAAACCAAATTCCTCGTGCTTGATGAAGCCGATGAAATGGTGACTATCTTGAAAGAGAGTTTAGATGAAATTGTTGCCGAATTGCCTAAGGAACACAAAACATTATTGTTTTCGGCAACCATGCCGGGAACTATAAAACAGCTAATCCAGAATTATTTAAATAAAAATGTAGTAGAAGTTAGTGCCAACATGGAAACGGTAGGAAATCAAGGAATTGACCATGAATATATTGTGGTGGATCCCATTGAAAAACTGGATGTTTTGATGCATTTCTTAAATTCGAAAGAAGGCGAACGCGGAATCATTTTTTGTAAAACCAAAGCTGCGGTCAATAAATTAGCTAAAAACCTAGCCATCAACCGCTTTTCATCAGGAGCCTTGCACGGAAGTTTATCTCAGGGAATCCGCGACCGAATCATGGAACAATTCCGTGAAGGACATATTAATATTTTAGTGGCAACTGACCTTGCTGCAAGAGGAATTGACGTAAAGGAAATCTCGTATGTGGTCAATTACCATTTACCTGATGTTTATGAAGCTTACGTACACCGTAGCGGAAGAACCGCAAGGGCAGGAGCAAAGGGCCTTTCTCTAACGGTACTGCAAGAAGAAGAAGTAAAGGAAATCGCCGATTTTGAAAAAGAACTTGGAATTAAATTCATCGAATTTAAAAAACCAAGTGCGCTAAGCATTGAAGAAAACAACGCCCTTTTATGGGCCAAACAAATATTCAAAACCAAACCCAACCACGAGGTTGATGCGGAATTGAAAACCAAAATAAAAACCGTTTTTCATCATTTGACCAAAGATGAATTGATAGAAAAACTGTTGGCTAATTATTTGCTACAAAACAAAAACGAACCAGCAGAAAAACCGGTGAAAAGACAAAAAATGAAATAGTAATTTTTCTATTTTATAATTGAAAAACCATTGCAATGCTTGATAAAGCGATGCAATGGTTTTTTTGTTTTCATGTGGTAAAAGGAATTCTTACATTTAGAAAACTGAATAAAATGAAAGAAAAAGATTAAATTTTTATTAAAGAAACACCAAAAAGATGTATATATTTGATGGTTTATACAAGTTGGGCGTCACTTTAACGAAAAATACCGATTATAGTAAATGAAAAAAATAATAGATGGGAAAATAAATCCTACTGAATACGATAATGCATCGTGTAAAATTTTATGGATTTTAAAAGAAGCAAACGTTTCTGCAGAAGACAAAGAAAAGGAATTAAATATATGTGAAGGATTTGATAATGATTGGCATAAAAAAAATGCTTTATCTGTCCCAACATTTCGAAAAATGATTTATGCTACATTTGGTATTTTAAATCCAAATATCGAATGGGCAAATATACCATATGCAAATCAAGAAGCTTATAAAGTAGTAAAACAAATTGCATATATCAACATAAACAAGTTTCCTGCGGATTCTTCCTCAAATGATAAGGAAATTAAAGAAGCATATAATGAAGGAAAAGTTGAACTTTTAAAACAAATAGAGTATTTAAATCCCAATATTATTATATTCGGAAACACACTCAAATATTTTGAATATGAAGATTTATCCAAAATAAATTGGGATATTTCAAAAACCGAAAAAAAATATGCCGATAAAAACACTAATAATACAGCATTTTATATAATTTCTCCTGATAAATTATGTATTAACGCATATCATCCTTCATATCCCAAAATAGCTGACAAAACTTATTGGAATGAAATCAAAAACACATTTATCTTTTGGAAATCAAATAAATAACATAAAAAATGAAAGTATTAAAAATTACAATTGTTAGTTTACTAATTACATTATGCTCTTGTTCCAAAATGGACACTAATACTGGAAGTGGTAAAGTTAAAATGATTAAGGAATTTAACAATTGGATTGTTGACAAAACAACATCAGAACCTAATTTGGATGAAAAAATTGAATTAAAATTAGATTCAATCACTTCTCAGGTGAAAAAAGTTTCATTATATCCAGATGAATTAGAAATGGAAGTTATTAAAACAACAAATATTGACGTAAATAAAGTTGTTAATGAATGTTGGATACTACGACCATCAGGTCATTCACTGGAGCGTTTAAGTGAAAAAGAAAAAACTACAGTATTCACTAAATTTAAAACTGACAACATAAGTTTTAGAGTATTATCTTTAAGATTTAGAAATAGAATAAATGATAATCAAATTCAATTTGAATACTTGAATGTATTATTTGACCAAGATGGAGATTACTCACTCCTTGCGGACCATACAAATGTCAATGATGTTTCAGTCAATGCTGAATCAAGTGCAACTTATGTAATTGAAGGTATTGTTAAAGATATTTTAAAGGAAATGGATAGCGAACCTGTTATTGAAAAATCTAAAACTGATAACAATAAAACTCTTTATATGACAAAAGAAGAGTTTGCTAATATTATGCCATCGGGAAGAAAAGATTTTATGGAGCATAATCTTGAATGGATAGAAAAAACACACAAAGAAGATTTCGAGAATATTAAAAATGATCAGTCTTTAAGTTCAACAGATAAAGCAGAATCTCTTAAAGAAATTGAAACCGAATATGCTAAAAGAATTGAAGATGTAAAAAGAGACGGAGAATGCAGATTTAAGTAAAAAAGAAAAAAAAAGCGAACGCCCAATCGCCGTTTTGATAAAGTGTGTGATTTAGTGGGATTAGCATTTCGCATCATATTCTCGTTCATCCGTAAAATTAGTGGTTACGAAGCACAAACCATCTCAAAGCGATCTAACGTTGTGTGCAATAGTAGAACCAAAAATCAGAATATCAAATTATTAATGAAAAAGTTCCCGTTAAAGAAAGAAGTTTTAGAGTCTTTAAATAGATTTAAATCAATGGATACGAAAACAGCAACAATTGATGAACTTGAAAAAGAATTTATGAAACTTGTTACTAATTTTTCATTTGTACTCATTTCGTTCCCAAAAGGTATAAAGTCACACAGAATTAGAATCAACGAGGGACAAAAAGATTTTTCACAATTAAGTGAGCTATGGTATCCACCAAAAAAAGCAATAAGAAAAATTGGTAGATGTAATGATGTAGAAGAACAAATATTATATTTAGCAGGTGGCGGACATACAGCTTTAAAAGAAACTAACCCACCTGTTGGCTCATTAATAACTTGCATAGAATGTGAAACTATTAAAAAAATAGAATTGATAGATATAGGTGCTATAAAATATATTGATAGAGAACAATACTTGAAGCAATATTCAACTATACATAAAAATATATTAGAAAATCATTATCAAGACAACGAACTATTTGATTTAGACAATATGTTAAAAGAATTTATTATTGAAGAGTTTACGCGCAAAGTTGATGAAAATAATGAACATTTGTACAAAAAGTCAATTGCAATTTCAAAATTCTTTTTTAAGGCACCAGGTGTTAATGGTATCCTTTATCCCAGTATCAAATCAGATTTGAAAGAACTTAACTATGCCATTCCTGCCGTCGATGCAGATAAATATTTTAAACCTATTAGAGTTGATGTCTTTAAAATGGTGTATGTTGAAGAACTAGAAAAAATTGGACTCACTTTAACTAAAGGAAGTTATGATGAATTGAATTTTGAAAAACCAATTAAATATAGCGCCGCTAAACCAATAGAAAATTGGGCGAAACTTAACTAGAGAAACAAAGAACTACTGCACACAATTGCAGTTTCACAATATACAAGACTTGAGACTTATCGTTTTGCAATGATGTTCACGTTGAGCCGAAATTACTCGGATCGTAGAATAGCTCGTATATATCAACGCGAAAATTGCGGAATTGCATTCCCGATAGCTCGGCTACAGACCCCACTGGCGCTCGTTTGTCCACGTTCTCTGGTGCTCGTCTGCGACGAGTGCCTACTTAAATTGAAAGACAAATCGTAGCGTTTGCAACGCGGATAGCTAAAACCGGAGTGCTTTTAAACAAGTATTCTAGAATTCCTTAAATTCAATATTTGATAAAAAATGTCTGAGAAATACAAGGTTATCGATAGTAACGTACCAACTTTTATTACTATAACAGTTGTAGACTGGGTGGATTTATTTGTACGACCTAATTATTGTGCTATTTTGGATGAATCCCTAAATTATTGCATCAAGGAAAAAGGATTGAGTGTGCATGCTTATGTATATATGACAAGTCATATTCATTTAATTGTAACAGCATTTGATGGAGAGTTACAAAATGTTATCCGGGATTTTAAAAAATTCACATCAAAAAAACTGATAGAAGCCATCAAAGAACATCCTGAGAGCAGGCGAGAATGGCTTTTACGGAAATTTAGTTATGAAGCTCAAAAATCAGGAAGAGCTAAAAATTATAAAGTATGGCAAGATGGTTTTCATCCGGTTATATTGGATACTTTAGAAAAAATAGAGCAACGTGTAAATTACATACATTATAATCCCGTTGAAGCAGAAATCGTTTTTCATGAAAGAGATTATGTAAACAGTAGTTATAGGAATTATGAAGAAGACAATACTGTTTTTTATACTGTAAATGCTGCACCTTTGTGGTAATCTGTTTGTAATAGCCGCGTTGCAAACGCTTTATTTAGTTCACACGAGTAAGTCGGTACTCGTCGCAGACGAGCACCAGAGGAGAGATTAATGATCGTGCTATTAATTTTTTATTTGTATTTTAGTTCTGCTGCGACATCCCAACTGGCGCTCGTTTGTCCACGTTCTCTGGTGCTCGTCTGCGACGAGTGCATACTTAAATTGAAAGACAAATCGTAGCGTTTGCAACGCGGATAGCTAAAACCGGAGTGCTTTTAAACAAGTATTCTAGGATTTCCTAAAAAAACCAGATCGCGTGGATATATCAACGCGAAAATAGCATAGAAAACCAAAGGTGATTTCAATGCAAAAAACAAAATATATTTAAAATTCAAGTTTAAAAGTTTCACTTTGGTACAACTTTTGTATCTTTGTGTAATGAGTAAGAAACGAACAATAATTTTTTATAAAGATTACTTTGAAGAATTCTTTATAAAGCAACGTGAAAAAGTCAAGGCAAAAATTATTTGGACGTTAGAATTAATAGAAGAATTAGAGCGAATTCCAGAAACGTATCTTAAACATATTGAAAATACTGACGGACTTTTTGAGATAAGAATTCAGCAACGAAGCGATATTTTCAGAATCTTTTGTTTTTTTGATGAGGGTCAATTAATAATCCTAACAAATGGATTTCAAAAAAAGACGCAAAAGACACCGAAGAATGAAATTGAAAAAGCAATTAAAATAAAAAAGGAGTATGAAAACGAAAAATAATAATATCAAAACACTCGACCAATTTAAAGCTAAACATTACGGAGAAATAGGAACGGAAAAACGTGATGAACTTGATGCAGGCTTTAAAAACTTTAAAATTGGTGCAATGATTCATGATGCAAGACTTCAAAAAGGTTTAACTCAGGAAGAGCTTGCGGATAAAGTTGGAACTACAAAGTCTTATATTTCGAAAATTGAGAATAATGTAAAAGAAGCTAGATTTTCAACTTTACAAAAAATCGTTGAATTAGGTTTAGGTGGGCATTTGGAATTATCCATTAAACTATAGCAAATAAAGAGCGCCACTTGCTCCCAAAATGCTACATTTCCCGAAAAATATAAATAAATATTACAATCATTATGATGACTAAAGCTAAATCGATTCGTGCTTTTATTGGTGCCAAAGACTATGAAGTGTCTAGAAAGTTTTATAGTGAATTGGGTTTTGAAGAAACTATTTTGAGTCCAAATTTATCAGTATTCAAAATGGATGGATTGGCCTTTTATTTACAAGATGCATTTGTAAAAGATTGGATAGATAACACGATGCTTTTCTTAGAAGTGGAAGATGTCGATCAATTTTGGAAAAGCCTTCTGGAACTAAATTTGACCACCAAATACAAAGCAGTAAAACTGGTTCCAATCACGGAAAATGACTGGGGAAAAGAATGTTTTATACACGACCCATCTGGAATTCTATGGCATATTGGTGAATTTTATAGTTAAAGAAAAGAGACGATTCTATTTAAATATCAATAGTAAAGTAATACTACCATAGTTTTTTACTATTTGGAAATTAAATAGTCTCCCAATATATGAAGTATCTTTATCGTATATTTTTTTATTAAAACTATAAATAATAGCTTATGAATATTGTAATCATTGGAGGCGGTTTTGCAGGAATCAATCTAGCCAAAGAACTTTTAAATCAAAAAGGGATTCAGGTAACACTCGTTGATAAAAACAATTATAATTTCTTTCCGCCGCTTATTTATCAGGTTGCGACCGCTTTTCTGGAACCCTCCAGCATCAGTTATCCTTTTCGTAAATTCTTTGCAGGCAAAAAAAATCTACAATTTCGCCTTGGAGAACTGCTAAAAGTGGTGCCATTGGAAAACAAAATTATACTGAATAACGGAGAGTTAAGTTACGATCAATTGGTTTTTGCCACTGGAGCTGAAACGAGTTATTTTGGAATGGAAAACGTACAGAAAAATGCCATTCCAATGAAAACCTTGAATGATGCCATTGAAATGCGCAATATCATATTAAAAAATCTGGAGAAAGCTGCTATTTGCAAAGACATTCGAAAACGCCGCAAACTTTTAACGATTGTCGTTGCCGGCGGTGGGCCTACAGGAGTGGAACTTTCAGGTATGTTTGCCGAAATGAGAAAAAGCATATTCCATAAAGAATACCCGGAACTTGGGACTTCGGCTAGTAATATCTATTTGGTTGATGGCGCAGACGCTATTTTGGCTCCAATGAGTAAAGCCTCACAAGACGACACATTCAAAGCCCTGACCGAATTAGGAGTTGTTATAAAATTAAATACTCGCGTGGTTGACTATGTTGATGATACCGTGTATTTTTCAAATGGAGAAACCATTCAAACTAAAAATTTGATTTGGGCTGCAGGTGTTTCTGCCAAAGCATTTGAAGGAATTCCTATGGAAAGTTATGGTCGTGGAAAAAGAATGGCAACCGATGCTTTTAATAAAGTAAACGCTACCCAAAACATTTACGCCATTGGTGACACTTGCCTTCAACTTACCGATAAACATTTTCCGGAAGGACATCCACAAGTCGCCCAAGTCGCCATTCAACAAGGGATTAATTTGGCTGACAATTTTAAATTAATGGTTAAAAATAAACCGCTACTTCCTTTTAAATATAATGACAAAGGTTCTATGGCAATTATTGGAAAAAACAAGGCTGTAGTTGATCTGCCAAAACCTAAATTGCATTTCAATGGGTTTTTTGCTTGGTTGATTTGGCTGTTTATCCACCTAATTTCATTGATTTCTTATCGCAATAGAGTAAAAACATTTTACAACTGGATGATTGCCTATTTTTCAAGCAACCAATCGCTAAGAATGATTATCCGACCGGGAAAAAACTAAAAAACTAATTAATGAACTAGTGCAATTCCCTCATCGTGAGAAGTGGGAATTGCTTTTTTTATGGTTCGTCTTCCAATAAGCAAAATCACTAATGCCAAAAGTGTGGTAACAGTCATGATGACAACCATTGGAACTGCAGAATTTTTGACAAAAACACCAACTGCAAACGATGCCAAAGCGCCTAATCCCAACTGAATAGCGCCCATCAAAGCAGAGGCGCTTCCTGCATTTCTTGAAAAAGGAGCAAGCGTAAGTCCCGCCGTATTTGGATTAGATATTCCTAAACAGGCCAAGAATAAAAACAACATAGTAATCGTTCCGTACAAGCCTAATAAACCATTCATTGAAAGTATAAGAAACAAAATTACAATAACGGATTGTGTAATTAAAGCGCCAAAAATCATTTGCTCACTTTTAAATCTATTCAACAATACCGAATTTAGCTGACTGGCACTGATAAAACTCAAAGACATAAAAGCAAATATCCAACCGTAAACTTTTGCCTCTACTTTGAAAATATCCATAAATAAAATAGGGGAGGCCGCCACATAAGTAAATAATCCGGAGAAAGCTACAGCTCCTGTAAAAGCATAGGTATAAAACTGAGGTTCTTTTACAATATTTATAAAATTTGTAATAATAGGTTTTGGTTTTAATGAAATCGAAGTGTCCGGTTTATAAGTATTTGGCAAACCAATTTGTGCTGCCAAAAGAATCAAAATTCCCAAACACATTAATATAAAAAAGACGGTATGCCAACCATAATCAGCCGTAACATAACCACCAATTGTTGGCGCTAACATTGGCGAAAGCCCAACCACCAGCATCAATAGGGAGAATACTTTTGGAATATCTTTCACAGGAAATAAATCTCGAACCATTGACACAGAAGCCACAGTCGCAGCACAACTTCCCACAGCCTGAATGAAACGTAAACCAATAAAAGTATCGATATCTTTAACAAAAACACAACCTAAAGAAGCTAAAATATAAACCAACAAGCCTATAAATAAAGGTTTTTTTCTTCCAAAACGATCCAATAACGGTCCATAAAGCAATTGACCCGCAGAAATTCCTATAAAATAACTCGACAAAGTCATAGAAACATTGGCAACCGAAGTATTCAAATCTTTAGCAATTCCAGCAAAACCTGGCAAATACATATCGATCGAAAACGGACCAAGTGCGGTTAAAGAGCCCAGAATTACAATTAATTGGATATATTTTGTTCTTGTTATAGTAGTATTTGTAATCAAAACAGCTTTTTTAAATTTTTTGCAAAGGTAAATTAATTAAGGATGCCAATTAAACTTAAAAGCGGTACCCTTAAATAAATTATAAATACCAAATTTCTATTAATTTTTGAACAATAAAACTGCGCCAGACACAAAAAGCAGTGCTAAAATAAATTTTTTCAGAAACTCCTCATTTAATTTTGAGTACACTATTTTTCCCAATACTAATGCTACTATAAAAAAAGGCAAAACATACATTGAATTATACAATTCAGTAGTTGTTAAAACTCCTTCAAATACTAAAACGGATATTCGCATCACGGAAACTAATCCCAAAATTCCAAACATTGTAGCGCGAAAAGTTTTTATATCAGCCGTTTCATTTTTGATAACCATTACATATAAAGGACCGCCGGTCGAGAAAACACCCGAAAAGAATCCTCCCAAAATCCCAAAAAGTGATTTCATTTTGAATCCGAGTTGCTTTTCATTTTTATTAATTAAACTGTTTAAAACAAATAAAACAATAAATAAACCAAGTGCTTTTTTTAGGATTTGAGGTTGCCCATATAATAAAACTACGGAACCAATAAGTATTCCAATAAATGACGTTATAGCTAATTTTTTCAGTAAGTCTTTGTCCATATTTTTCCATTCCTTGTAAAAATATATGGGTGTTGATAAAAAATAGAAAATTGAGATATAAGTAACCGCTTCAGCAATAGGCATCACAAAAAGCAAAAAAGGCAGTGCAACCAAAGCACCTGCAAAACCGCTAATAGTTTGAATAAAAAATCCTGAGAAAATCCCAATTATAAGCAATACTAACATCATATCCATATGACAAAATTAGTGCAACGGGTAATTATACTAAAATTTTATCAACGGATTTTTTGGCATTTTTCCATTATAAAAAGTAATTTTACGGTAATAAAAACTTTATTTATGGTAGATGTAATAGATTTAAAAATAATTGATAAACTTAAAATCAATTCAAGGGCTTCTTTTGTTGAAATTGGTAAACAAATAGGACTTAGTCCATCGTCCGTGAGGGAACGTGTTCAAAAATTAGAGGAGACCGAAGTTATCAAAGGTTATGGAGTTCAACTAAATAACAAAAAGCTTGGTTTTGGTTTAGAAGTCTTTATTATGTTTAAGTTATTTAGCGGAAAATTAATTCTATTCTGTGATCAATTAGACCAATTTCCTGAAATCTATGAAGTGTATCGAATTACTGGAACGCATAATATTTTTATGAAAGTAGTATTAATAGACCAATTGCATTTACAGCAGTTTATAGATAGGCTATTGCTGTATGGAGAACCTACAACACATTTAATCTTATCTGATTTAAGAAGTTCTAAGTAAAAGCAGCTTTTATTCGAGTGTTTTTTTAGTAATTTGATTTGGCATTAAATATTCACCTACTCTTTAAAAGTTAGTGTGTTATAAGCAATCACCTTAATAGAGATTTGCGAATATTATTTTTTCCAACTTTGGTAAGAAAATCAGCTTAACACTTTGCCAAATTAAACCAAAAGTGTCTAAATTTCCGTCTCCTTTTTAGTACTTTTATACTTTACGGTGATAAAACACCAGTAGAGACTTAAAAATACAACTAATGGCAAAGACTATAGGCATCAATCCTGCAACGGGAGAAAAAATAAGTGAATACGATCGAATTACTGGTAGTCAAGCACTCGAAATAATAGCGGCATCAAAAAAGGAATTTCATCATTGGAAAGAAAAAACATTTGCCGAACGAGCCACGTTAATGTATGCACTAGCCGATGTTCTTGACGAAAACAAGGAAGAATACGCGCAACTGGCGACCAGGGAAATGGGTAAAGTAATTGGTCAAGCTCGCAAAGAGGTTGAAAAATGTGCTTGGATCTGCCGCTATTACGCAGAACATGCAAATACATTGTTAGCCAATGAAACTGTTAAAACGGAGGCTACAAAAAGTTATGTTACTTTTCAGCCCATTGGGGTAATTCTAGCGGTAATGCCGTGGAACTTTCCTTTCTATCAGGCGATTCGGTTTGCTATTCCGGCATTAATGGCAGGTAATACCGGAGTTTTAAAACACGCTACAAATGTTCAAGGATGTGCTTTTGCTATTGAAGAGGCGTTCATCAAGGCAGGATTTCCTAAAGGCGTATTTATGAATTTGAATGTGGATGCCAAAGAGGTAAAAATACTGATTGAAGACAAAAATATTGCCGCCATTACGCTTACAGGAAGCGATGCTGCTGGTCGTTCGATTGCATCAATCGCAGGACAAAACTTAAAGAAAACAGTGATGGAATTGGGTGGTAGTGATGCCTATATTATTTTGGATGATGTGGATTTGGAAGAAGCAACTGATTTGGCTACTTTGGGAAGATTGCAAAACAATGGACAAACTTGTATTGCAGCCAAAAGATTTATTGTTCATGATGCAATCTATGATGCGTTTTTGGCTTTATTCACAAAAAAAATGAAAGCAGCCAAAATGGGCGATCCAACCAGCGAAGATTCCTATTATGGGCCAATGGCAAGGTTAGATTTAAGAGATGAATTGCACGCACAAGTAGAGAAAACTATAAAACAAGGGGGACGTTTAGTTCTTGGAGGAGTCATTCCCGAGGGAAAGGGCGCCTATTATCCTGCAAGCATACTTGTTGATTTGAAACCAGGAATGGAAGCATTTGATAACGAACTTTTTGGTCCTGTAGCCTCAGTGATACGTGCAAAAGATGACAATCACGCAATTGAATTGGCAAATAATTCGCAATTTGGTTTAGGTTCTGGAGTATTCACAAAAAATAGAGAACGCGGAGAAAAATTAGCTTTACGGCTGGAAGCAGGAAGCAGTTTTGTAAATAAATTGGTGGTTTCTGATCCAAGATTACCTTTTGGAGGAATTAAAAACAGTGGATACGGACGAGAACTCGCTGCTTACGGAATTCGGGAATTTGTCAATACAAAAACAATTTGGATTGATTAATATACAGAAGTTTCAGAAATACAATATTCTGTGATCGAAGCTTATAAATAACATCGTAAGAAAACAATTGAATTAAAAATAATTTTAAAAAAACCATAATTATGGCAACTACAACAGTAAAAGCATATGGTGCAACGGCATCAACAGCAGATTTAAAACCTTTGGATATAGAAAGAAGAGCTGTAGGAAAGGACGATGTAAAAATTGATATTACCTTTTGCGGTGTGTGTCATAGTGACATTCATACAGTAAGAAACGAATGGAATGGCTCAACTTATCCAGTAGTGCCGGGACATGAGATTATTGGTCGAGTAGTGGAGGTTGGAAATGGTGTCAAGACTCATAAAGTAGGGGACTTAGTAGGAGTAGGTTGTATGGTAGACTCTTGCCAAACATGTTCCTCTTGCAAGCAAGATTTAGAACAATTTTGCGAAAATGGAGCAACCTTTACTTATAACAGTCCAGACAAACATATTGCCGACAAACAGACTTATGGAGGTTATTCAACTTCAGTAATTGTTGATGAAAAATTCGTATTACGTATCCCAGAAAATTTAGACGAAGCAGCAGCTGCACCTTTATTATGTGCTGGAATTACAACCTGGTCGCCTTTAAGTCATTGGAAAGTGAAAAAAGGAGATAAAGTGGGCGTGATAGGTTTAGGAGGATTAGGTCATATGGGCGTTAAATTTGCCAATGCATTAGGTGCTCATGTAGTTATGATTACAACATCACCAAGTAAAGGGAAAGATGCTAAACGTCTAGGTGCTCATGAAGTTTTAGTATCTAAAGATGAAGAAGAGATGAAAAAACACCAAAACAGTTTCGATTTCATTTTAAATACCATTCCTGTAGGTCATGAAATGGATCCATATTTGGGATTACTTAAAATTGATGCAACAATGGTATTAGTTGGTGCTGTAGAACCTTTAAAACCATTTCACGGAGGAAATATAATTATGGGACGCAAGGGTATTGCAGGTTCTCTAATTGGCGGTATTAAAGAAACACAAGAAATGTTAGATTTTTGTGGAAAACATAATATTACTAGTGACATCGAGCTTATCAATATACAAAATATAAATGCAGCTTATGATCGTGTTATAAGTAACGATGTTAAATATAGATTTGTAATTGATATGAAATCACTTAAATAAAAATAGTTTTTTTATATAGTTTTAAAAAAAAGCAGCATCTAAAGTAATTTTAGATGCTGCTTTTTTGTTGAAGTAGACCAATAAGTTAATTAGTAGTTTAAATTATGTGTCAATACTCTTAAATTAGCTCATCTAGAACTAAATACAATTGTGAACTATAATTTATATTATGTAAAATAGACTTTTCTTATATCTATGAAGAACTTACAGTTTTACGTCTTTTACGACCGTTCTTTTTATAATTAGAAGACAAACTTATATTATTATAGAAATCATTAATATTCCTTTCCTTATCGTTTCGTTGTAAATATTTAATTTGTTATTTTTACAAACAATACTTTATCTATTTTTAGAACTATGAATTCAATTGCTGAGCACATCGCTGATTTCTTAAAGGAATATCCACCATTTAATCATTTGACTTTTCAAGAATTATCTGAAATTGCTACAAGTATTCGTGTTGTAAATTTAGAAAAACATAAAACATTATTCCAAATTAATGATGTTTTACATGACAGCTTTTATGTTGTAGCTTCTGGAGTTATCAATTTATCCGTGATAGCTGATGCCGAAGAAACATTACTAAACAAATGTCATGAAGGAGATATTTTTGGCTTACGTCCATTTTTTGCCAAAAACAATTACATGATGACAGCCAAAGCTAGAGAAGAAAGTATCGTTTATGCTATTCCTATTGCCACTTTCCGCCCTTTTGTTGCCAATAATTCAGAAGTTTTGAATTTTTTGCTCGAGAGTTTTGCAACAAATACGCCTAATCCCAAAGATAAAGAAAATTTAAGAGGAAAGCTTATTTCAGATAATGTTTACTATTCTGATCAACAATCTGAAATGCAATATTTTCAATCTCTGAACTATAATAATTCTCCAATAAAAACAACAGTAAGTACTGCGGTCAAAGAAATTGCTCAACTCATGACCGAGACGCTAATGAATAATGCCATTGTTTGCGAGAATACTTTCCCTATTGGTATCGTTACCGACAGCGATATGCGTTCAAAAATTGCAACCGGTCGATTCCCTGTAACTGCATCAGTAGACCAAATAATGTCTTCACCAGTGATAACGGTTCAAGAGAATGTGTCCCTAGCGGAAGCTCAATTGCTTATGCTAAAACATAACATGACTCATTTGTGTGTGACTCAGGATGGTACAAACAAATCTGCTGTAAAAGGAATTATTTCCGAAAGAGATTTGGTTATTGCGCAAGCAAGTAATCCAGGTGTTTTAATAAAAGAAATTAAACGTTCCCAAACTTCAAAAGATTTAAAGCAAATACGAGAACGTTTGTCTGATATTATTCAAAATTCGATTCATAAAAATATCCCGCTTTCTCATATTAGTAATATTGCCAGCGAAATTAACATGGCTATTATTAAACGTTCAGTAGAACTCTCGATTTTAGATTTAGGTTCCCCTCCTGCTCGTTTTGCTTGGTTAAGTATAGGAAGTCAAGGAAGAAAAGAACAATTACTATTGACGGATCAAGATAGTATTTTAATTTTTGAGGATGTTTCACCGGATAAATATAGAGACGTAAAAGACTATTTCTTAAAATTGGGAAGAAAAACTACAGCAACACTAGAAAAAGTAGGATACGAACTTTGTCCAAACGGTCATATGGGAAGCAATATGCTTTGGTGTAAATCATTGACAGACTGGACTAAACAATACAACAGCTGGATGAATACTCCAGGTGAAAACAGCAATGATTTAAGTAGTATTTTCTTTGATTATGAAATTGCCTTTGGAGAACAAAAAATTGAAGAATCAATAACTACGACTGTTTTTAAAAACGCTAAAAATAACACTTTATTCTTTGATTTTTTAGGAAATGACGCCTTAAGAAAAAACTCTCCTTTGAGTTTTTTCAAAAATTTCAATGTCGAAGAAGAAGGACCAAACAAAAATAAATTTGATATAAAAACGCGTGCTTTGATGCCATTAATTGATGGAGCTCGTTTATTTGTATTGAATTATGACATAAAAGGAATTAACAACACTTACCTTAGATTCAAACAATTAGCGATAACTGATGCAAAACATGCAGAGATTTATCTTAATTGTGCCGAAGCTTTTTTAATTTTGTCGAAAATTAGAACATTAGAAGGTTTGAAAAATGATGATTCAGGACAATTTATAAATTTGAATGAATTATCAAAAATTGATAAGGATAAATTAAAAGCTGCGTTGGCACCAATGAAAGAATTGGAAGAATTGATTAAAAGTAAATTTCAACTCACCCAATTTTCTTAATATGTTAGACTGGCTTAAAAATATAAATAAAGAACATCCTGAATTCTGGAAAGAATACCTTTCTAAATTTGATAAGAAATCAAAACGATTTGTCATTTTGTCAACTGAAACTTCTGGTTTAAATTCTGTAAAAGATGTCATATTATCAATTGGTTCTTTTGCCGTAATTGATAATAGTGTAATTATTGGAGATAACTTTGAGGCGGTTCTGTTACAATACAAATTTCTTCATGAACATGGACTTTCAAACGAGTTTATCGTAGAAAGTAAAATGAAAAAATTGGGGGAACTTGAGGCTATAAAATTGTTTGTCGATTATATTGGCAATGCAGTACTGGTAGGACATCACATTGATTTTGACGTAGAAATGATTAATGCGGCACTGGAAAGGTTAGATTGCGGCCGTCTAAAAAACGAAGCTTTGGATATTGATGTAATGTACCGTAAACTCGAAGACATTAATAATAAACAATTCTCATTAGACGAATTAAGCGGCATATATAATCTACCAAAAAGTGATCGAAATTCTTCCTCAGAAGATGCTTATAGAATTGCTTTATTATTCTTAAAATTAAAATCTAGATTGGGTATTAAATAAAATAATTATTTGAAAATCAAATTGTAATTCCCATCCAAAAACGCCCGTGATGAGAAATCGAAACGGGCCTTGAAAGTTTAGTCAATTCGTCCCTTATAAATGGAATTCCATTCCTTTTAATGATTTTAGTTTCCGAATCTAAATTTATAATTTGATTCAAATAGTCTTTTTCGGTTACTGCAATGGTATAAATACAATCAACTGAAATTTTAGTTTGCGTGTAATAGGTGTTTCCATTACAAGAAACGATACCCAGATTTTCACTTTCGTAAAAACAATCTAATTGAATAGGAAAATATCCACGAATACCGGTCTGGCGATTGTAGATTTTATACGCGGCTTCTTTCCTTGTCCATAAATTCCAAACCATAATTTCTGGATTTTTGGAATTAGAAATAAGCAATTGTTCTTTTTTGGTAAAAATTTTATCCAAAAATCCTTTCCGTTGCCAATTGCTTTCTTTTCGGGCTAAAGCCAAATCTACAATGTCATTTCCTATCACTTAATTACTATTTTTAATCTGAAATATATTCATTAGAATTAAATTCTATTTAGAATCGACTTGTAATTACCGCTAGTTAGAGAAGATGCCACTAAGAATCACTTTCTTTTTCTAACAATTTATTCTCAATAATTTCCATTGCGGCTTTTACATTAATCATTCGTTCCATTGACTCATTGTCAATTATTATATTATATTTTTCTTCTATATCTAAAATTACATCAACAAGGTTAGCAGAATTTATTTTTAAATCATTAATGAAATCCGTACTTTCCGTAAGAGATTTAAAGGCTTCTTCATCTTGTATATAAGGCTTAACAATTACTTTTAATTGCTCAATTATTTCTTCTTTTTCCATAGTTATTTTAATATTTCTGCTACTAAAGTATATTATAATTTTTAATTATTTCAACCTTGTTTTCTTTCTCCTCTTCTTTCTTACTTAGTTCTTCGACTCCATCTTTAAATTTCTTAAAAATTACGCACCCATTGACATCGCCAAAACCAAAACTAGCTTTTGCGATTACATTTAATTCTTTTTCAACTAGTTGTTTCGGAATTCTGGACTCATCAATAATAGCTGTAATTTCAGGATTTGTATCTTCACAATTAATATTTGGAAAAACAAATCCATGATGCAATTGCAGCACCGAAGCCACACTTTCAATACTTCCAGCGCCACTCAAGCAATGTCCTACCATTGATTTCAAAGAGTTGATATAAGGAAAGTCCAATCCTTTTCTTCCTAAAGCTTCACTCCAATTTTGAATTTCTAAACTATCTTTGGATGTTGCGGTCAAATGTCCGTTAATAGCATCAATTTCTGTTGGATCAATTCCTGCATTTTCAACAGCATCTTTAATGCATTTCTGAACCGCAACTGGGTTTGGTGCTGTCATTGTTCCTAATCCGCGTTGTCCACCAGAATTTACATTTCCTCCCAAAACTTCTGCATAAATTTTTGCACCTCGAGCTAAAGCCGTTTCTAAATCTTCTAAAACCAAAGCTCCTGCTCCACTTCCCGGAACAAACCCCGAAGCGCTTGCACTCATAGGTCTTGAACCTTCTTCTGGTGAATCATTATGTTTAAAAGTGCAAACACGCATCGCATCAAATCCACCCCAAATATAAGGTCCGGAATCGCTAGTGCTTCCTGCTAAAATACGTTTGGCCTGACCTAATATAATACGTTCATAAGCCATCAATATACTTTCGGTTCCTGTCGTACAAGCGGAAGAATTGGTAGTTACTTGGTTTCCCAAACCTAATTTTCCACCTAAATACGCACTCACGCCACTATTCATGGTTTGAGCCACGGCAGTACTTCCCAAACGTCTAGTTTGAAAATCATCAATTTTATAAATGCTTTCCCGAAATTTATCGATTCCAGATGTTCCTGTTCCAAAAATAGTTCCGCTTTCCCAATCAGGGTTTTCATTGATTTCCAATGTTAATCCTGCGTCTTTCCAGGCATCAATTCCCGCAATTACGCCATATAAAATACCACTTGAGTTAAAATTTCGAAGTTCTAATTCGGAGAAATATTGCAATGCTAATTCAGAAGAAACGGCAGGCTTTCCAGAAATCTGACACGAAAATTGCAATCTTTCTAATTCCGCATCGTGCTTAATTCCTGAAATTCCATTTTTTATAGCATTTGTAAACGCATCGAGTCCTACTCCATTTGGAGCAACCACGCCTAATCCTGTTATTACAACTCTTTTTTGCATACAAAGAATATTTTTTAAACCATTAAGGCATTAAGAATTTTAAGTTACTTCACTCTTTGAAACTATCATTCCTGCAATTGTTCCTACTGAAACTATTTCCTCTTTTTCATTAATCATTTTTACTTTACATTTTAATTTTCCAAATCTAAAATATATTTTTTCCGAAATTACGGTTACTTTTTCTTTAGGAAAAACAGGCTTTAAAAATTCCATTTCACTTGACGTTAAAGCAATTGAAGTACTTGAACTAAATATATCATCCAATAAAAATATCCCCAGACAAACCAATCCAATTTGGGCCATCACTTCCGTGAGAATTACTCCGGGAGTAACTGGCATATACTTGAAATGTCCTTTATAAAAATCTAGATTTTCATCAAAAGTGTAATTACCTTCTACTCCATTTTCATTGATACGGATTATTTCATCCACGAACAGAAAGGGCTCGGAATAAGGTAATTTGGATATGATTTCTTTATTTTTCATTTAAAACTGCAATAAAACTCTTTGTGCTGAAAACCCAGGTCCAAAACTCAGCATCAATCCCTTTGATCCTTTCTCTGGATTATCATCCATAATTCGTTCCAAAACATACAAAACAGTAGCACTCGACATATTTCCATAGGAACGCAAAACCTCTTTAGTATCGTTTATATTTTTACCTAAATCTGAAAATAAAGCTTCTACCGTTTGAACAATTTTTTTACCACCGGGATGAAAAATCAAATGATCTATATCTTTCATTTCTAGATTATTTTTTTCTAAAAAAGGATGAATAATATCCGGAAAATGGGAAGCTATTTTTTGTGGAACTTCAATGTCTAAAACCATTTGCAATCCTGAATTGGTAAGCTTAAACCCCATCATGTGAATGTTATCGTAAAAATGATACATTTCCTCCGCTAGAATTTCGGGTCCTTCATCGTCTTCATGGGAAGAAAGTAAAACACAAGCCGCTCCATCACCAAAAATTGCCGCACTTACTATATTTGCCATCGAAAAATCGTCTAATTGAAATGTTGCCGTCGGACTTTCTACCGCTATTACAGCAGCTCGTTTCCCAGGATTGGCCTGCAGGAAATTTTTAGCATAAATAATTCCCGAAATTCCCGCTGCACAACCCATTTCAGTTACTGGAAGTCGCACAATATCCTGACGTAATTTCAATTTATTTATTAAGTAAGCGTCCAGTGATGGAATCATAATACCGGTGCAACTTACAGTTATAATGTAATCTAAATCTTCTGGATTCCAATTGGCTTTTTCAAGTGCTTTTTCGAGGACCTTTTCGCCTAAATCAATTACTTCACGAATATAAATATCATTTCTTTCCTCAAAAGAAGTTTTTGTAAAAACCTCGATAGGATCCATGATAGAATACCGTTTGTCTACAGCTGCCCCTTCAAAAATCTTTTTTACTTTTCTTATGAAACGTTCATCTTGACCTTCGAGCCAAGCATCAAGAAATGGAATTATTTCGTCAGTATTCCGTGAATATTTGGGTAATTGTTTGCTTACCGCTTTGATTTTTACACTCATATTTTTGAAATTATCCATTGGTAACGAAAAGCCCATTTCCATTGGATTTTATAGTTTATAAAATTTAATTTTTCTGAAAAACGAACCAATTCCTCCTTTTTAAACCCTCTTAAAATAGAAACTAATCCATCTTCTCTTGACATATCATTCAATCGAAATACGAAACATAATGCCTGAAACAATCGATACGCTATGATATTTCGATGCAAGTCATTAATAACAATCCCCACTTTTGAATTGGTCTTAAAAATAGTTAAAAGCTCAATAATTTCATCTTTTTTAAAATGATGTAACGTCAATGTGCATAGCACTATATCATATTTTAATTCAGCAAAAGGTTTATCAAATATATCCTCGCATTGGTAACTTATATTTGGATAATTTTTGGATAAGTGTCGTGCATGATTGACCGTAAAATTGTTTGCATCAATACCAATTAATTGAAAGTTCAAATTATTTTTTAATCCATAATCGGCCAAGGTTCGCAACATATCACCATTCCCGCAACCCACATCTACTATTGTAATTGGCGTTGATTTAGCAACTGTCCCAATCAATTCCTGAACACCTCGTAAAGTTAGCTGGTTTCCTCCTAAGAGCTGATTGATTTGAGCGATTTTATCCAATGCATCACGTAAGACTTCTCCTTCCATGGCAAAATCGTCCATAGTTTCAGGTCTATCGGTTCTGTTTTTAGTATTTATAACCATTTATGAATTTATATTTATGGGTTTTCCATGAGTTTTTTTAATAATAATTGGTAATACAAATGGAAAATAAACTAATATTCGCAACAGTACCTTCGACATTTTTTGCTTTTGCAAAAGAAGGGCTAGTGATTGTCCCATTTTCAACCTGTTTTTGAAATTAAAATCCCATTCTTGCTTATATTTATTTTCTAACTCCGTTCTGGATTTTATCTCTTTATTACAGAACTTCTCAATTAATTCTGAAACAATTTTAGCACTATGAATAGCCATTGCCATTCCGTTTCCACATAAAGGATGAATTAATCCCGCTGTGTCTCCAATCATTAAAATATGGTTTTCGACTGTATTTTTTTTCTCAAAACAAATTTGGCTAATCGTTAATGGCTTTTCAAAAAGCAGCTTGCACTTTGATAAAATTGCTTTTAAATGTGGATTCTCAGAAACTACTTTTTCTTGATATTCATCAATGTTTTTGTAGTGCTTGAAGGTTTCATAATCAGCTAGATAGCAAATGTTGATTGTGTTATTTTCTACTTTAGACACCCCACAATAACCTCCTTTAAAATTATGCAAACCAACTAAATCATTTGGAAAATTCCCAGCATAATGGGCTTTCACGGCCAGCCAAGGAGATTTTTTCTGAATGAAATTACGATTTAATTTTTGATCGATATTTGACCTTTTACCGAAAGCACCAATTACAATCTCCGATTTTAAAATGGTCTTATCGGAAGTGGTTACGGTAAATTCTTCGGCATCAAAAACTATTGCGTCTACGGTGTCTCGAATTATTTTACAACCATTAGCAATTGCTTTCTTGTATAAATATTCATCGAGTGTATATCGACTAATTCCAAAACCTCCAAGAGGTAAAATACTTTTAATTATTTTTCCGGAAACCGTTGAAAATTCTAGATGAGTAATATGTGTTGGATGTAAACTTGAAATGTCCAAATCAAGCCAATTCAGATAGGGCAATACTTCATTTGAAATATATTCACCGCAAACTTTATGTTTTGGATATTCATTTTTTTCAATCAAAATTACTTGCAATCCATTTTTTGACAAATGTATAGCTGCAGTTAAGCCTGCTAAACCTCCACCGATAATTAGGACTTCTTTGTTTTTCATGAAAAGTAAAAATAATAAATTGTTTGATATAGTTGAGGACTAATTTAATATAAAACTTACATAATTGCTACTTTATTTGTAGCATATAATCAATCGTTTTTGTTATCATTAAATTGATTTTTTTTTAGAATCTGTAAAAGCTAAAATACTGACTTTATATTTTTATCCAAAAAAAAACTGCTTGATTACAAGCAGTTTTAATTCATTTACAATTTTCCTTCTTTTATTTCATCAATAATTTCAGGATTTAATAAAGTTGATGTGTCGCCAAGATTTGAATAATCACCTTCCACAATTTTACGCAGAATTCTACGCATAATTTTTCCAGAACGTGTTTTTGGCAACCCCGAAACAAACTGAATTTTATCCAGTTTTGCAATTGGTCCAATGTGATCGGCTATGTGCTGATTAATTTCTTTGCTAAGATTTTCTTTATTTCGATATTCTCCTGTTTCTTTTAGAATAACAAAACCATACAATGCATTTCCTTTTATATCATGAGGAAAACCGACAATCGCTGATTCTGCAACAGCTGGATGCTCATTGATTGCATCCTCAATAGGCGCTGTTCCCAGATTATGTCCTGAAACAATAACTACATCATCTACTCGGCCTGTAATTCTGTAATAGCCCACTTCATCTCTCAAAGCACCGTCTCCAGTGAAATATTTACCTGGAAATGTAGAGAAATAAGTGTCTTTATATCGTTGATGATCGCCCCAAATGGTGCGGGCAATTCCTGGCCAAGGAAATTTAATGCACAAACTTCCCACCACTTGGTTTCCTTCAATTTCATTGCGCTTTTCGTCCATTAAAACAGGTTGGATTCCCGGTAATGGTAAGGTCGCATATGTTGGTTTTGTTGGCGTTACAAAGGCAATTGGTGAAATCATAATACCACCTGTTTCAGTTTGCCACCAAGTATCAACTACTGGACATCTTTTATTTCCAACATGATCATTATACCAGTGCCAAGCTTCTTCATTAATTGGTTCGCCAACAGATCCAATCACTTTTAAAGACTTGAGCGGATATTTTTGGACATACTCCACACTTTCTTTTGCCAAAGCACGAATAGCGGTTGGTGCAGTATAAAATTGTGTAACCTTATGTTTTTCGATTACCTCCCAAAAACGACTAAAATCAGGATAAGATGGAACGCCTTCAAATATTACAGTTGTTGCTCCGTTCAATAACGGTCCATATAAAATATAAGAATGACCGGTTATCCAACCAATATCAGCGGTACACCAAAAAACATCATTTTCTTCGTAATTGAATACATTTTTGAAAGTATAAGCCGTATAAACCATGTATCCCGCAGTAGTATGTACCATTCCTTTTGGTTTTCCTGTTGAACCAGAAGTATATAGAATGAATAATGGATCTTCTGCATCCATAATTTCGGCAACATTATTATCAGAAGCTTCGTCTAAAAGTGGCTGTAGCCATTGGTCGCGTCCCGCTTTCATGGTAATTTCTGAATGTATTCTTTTGGCGACAAGCACTTTTTCTACTCTAGGGCAGTTGGTCAATGCATCGTCAATTATTCCTTTTAAATCAATAGTTTTATTTCCTCTGTATCCACCATCTGAAGTGATGACCATCTTGCAATCGCTATCATTTATTCTGGTTGCTACCGCCGATGCAGAAAAACCAGCAAAAACAACAGAATGTATGGCACCAATTCTGGCACAAGCCAAAGTAGTAATGGCTAATTCAGGGATCATTGGTAAATAAATACAAACTCGATCGCCTTTCTTTATACCTTGTTCCCGTAGTACGTTTGCCATTTTACAAACGCGTTGATGTAACTCATTATAGGTAATATGTAATGCTTTTTCATTAGGATCATTAGGCTCAAATATAATAGCTGTCTTATCCCCTCTTTTATTAAGATGTCTGTCAATACAATTTTTAGTAATATTCAATTTTGCTTCAGTAAACCATTTTATTTCGGCGTCGGCCATATTGAAATCGACAACTTTATCCCATTGCTGGTACCACGTAAAATTTTCTTCTGCTATTTTTCCCCAAAATTTTCTAGGTTCTCGAACTGATTTGTTATAGTGTTTAAAATACTGTTCTAAATTTTCAATTTTGTAATAGCTCATGTTTTAAATTTTTCATAAAAGTATCAAATCTCCCGCTATTCCTAAAATTATTTAAAATATTAATTTCTATAAAAAAACTACTATCACATAAAAAAAATAGCTTTTTAATGAATATTTGTTGTTTTTTTATTGTTTTAGAGAAAAATGTTTGAAACCAAAAAAGCGAGATAGATTTTTTCTACCCCGCCTTTTGTCTCAACAAAATTTAACAACAAATAATTTAGTAATAATGAGCCGAATTTTCTAAATATACTAACCAAAATAATTTAGACTTTATAACAAAATACTTATTACTAAAACCGCCAATTGCAATATCATTTCAAATTATTTAAAAATCAAAATGGGTAATACAATGATATTTTTCAAAAGCTTTTAGGGATTACTCCACTTAACTTTCAGGCGAACCCGAAGTTAAGTGAATGTAATATGCTTTATATCTTTTGCGTTTTTTAATAAAAGTAACTAATTCAAAATATTTTAAAAACAAGATGATATAATGCAGATCCCAACACACCCTCCTGTGTGGTAATACTTATTTTTTTACTATCCAATTTTTTTCATAGCGGTCATTGATTCTCTCAACCACGCTCCTACTTCTTCAATAGGATGTTGACGAATACTACTATTTACTGCAATAAGCACCGCGTTTTCTGCTCCATTCGATGTAGAAAAAGGTTTTCCAATTACATTAGTTTCGATTGTTTTCATGAAATCAGCCAATAACGGTTTACAGGCATGATCAAATAAATAACATCCGTATTCCGCTGTATCCGAAATAATTCTGTTCATTTCGTATAATTTTTTTCTTGCTACTGTATTAGCAATCAAAGGCAATTCATGCAATGATTCGTAATAAGCTGATTCTTCAATGATGCCCGTTTGTGTCATAGTTTCGAATGCTAACTCTACTCCTGCTTTTACCATGGCAATCATCAATACGCCATTGTCAAAATATTCCTGTTCTGATATATGAGCTGCTGTTGGTGCTGTTTTTTCAAAATTGGTTTCTGCTGTAGCCGCTCTCCAAGTCAATAAATTGATGTCATCATTGGCCCAGTCAATCATCATGTTTTTTGAAAACTCCCCAGAAATAATGTCATCCATATGTTTTTGGAATAACGGACGCATGATGTCTTTTAATTCATCAGCTAATTCGTAAGCCTCAATTTTTGCAGGATTTGAAAGACGGTCCATCATATTTGTAATTCCGCCATGTTTCAAAGCTTCCGTTACTGTTTCCCAACCGTATTGAATTAATTTTGAAGCATAAGCAGGTTCGATTCCTTTTTCAACCATTTTGTCAAAACATAAAATAGAACCGGTTTGTAACATTCCGCAAAGAATAGTTTGCTCTCCCATTAAATCCGATTTTACTTCCGCAACAAATGAAGAGTTTAAAACTCCTGCTTTGTGACCTCCAGTAGCAACCGCATACGCTTTTGCTTGCTCAAAACCTTCTCCATTTGGATTATTTTCGGGGTGAACTGCAATTAAGGTTGGTACTCCAAAACCTCTTTTATATTCTTCACGAACTTCAGAACCAGGGCATTTTGGAGCACACATAATTACAGTAATGTCTTTACGAATTTGCATTCCTTCTTCGACGATATTGAAACCGTGAGAATATGCCAATGTGGAGCCATTTTTCATTAATGGCATAATCGCTGTAACTACAGCTGTATGTTGTTTATCCGGTGTAAGGTTACAAACCAAATCAGCCGTTGGAATTAATTCTTCATAAGTTCCCACCTTGAAACCATTATCAGTAGCGTTCTTGAAAGATGCTCTTTTTTCAGCAATTGCATCAGCACGTAAAGCATAAGAAATATCTAAACCTGAATCTCTCATATTTAATCCTTGGTTCAAACCTTGAGCTCCGCAACCTACAATGACTACTTTTTTTCCTTTTAAAGCTTCGATTCCATTTTTAAATTCAGATTGATCCATGAATTCGCAAACGCCTAATTGTTCTAGTTGTAGTCTAAGTGGTAATGAATTGAAATAATTTGCCATTGTTTATTTTTTAATGATTGTAAAATTTTATACTTAATGCTAATCAAATTGCCATTCCTCCTTCGTCGGAATGACAAACTAAAGTGACTGAACACTGATTACTGTTTTAGTTCTTCTAATAAAGTTGATATTTCCATTTTTTCTTTAGAAACTGATATTCTTCCGGAACGCACAAACTGCATGATTCCGAAAGGTTTTAATTTTTCATATAATTCTTCGATTTCGGAACGTTTTCCGGACTTTGAAATCACGAAAAAGTCTCTTGAAACCGTAACAATTTCAGAGTGACTTTCTTTTATGATATTCTGAATTACTCTTTCATCGAATAGCAAGCTAGACTGTATTTTGAAAAGTGCATTTTCTAAAAAAATGGTTTCTTCATCAACGTGATAAAAAGCTTTAATAACTTCTATTTGTTTTTCGATTTGGCCTACAATATTTTGCACCCATTTTTCGGTTGTGTCCACTACAATGATGAATCTGGAAACATTTTCTATTTCTGATTCGGATACATTTAGACTCAAAATATTAATATGACGTTTCAGGAATATGCCAGATATTCTGTTTAATAAGCCAACGTTGTTTTCTGAATAAACAGAAATGGTGAATGTTTTATTTTCCATTTTTTTTGTTTAAAGTTTTTTTGTTTAAAGTTTAAAGTTGAGCAACTTTCTTGTTTTACTGCCAGTGTTTTCATACCAACAACTTTTAAACCTTAAACTTTAAACTATTTAAGACAAACGAATGTCTGAAACCGATGCTCCTGTTGGAATCATCGGGAATACGTTGTTCTCTTTTTCTACCATAACTTCAAGGAAATAGGATTCTTTTGAAGCCATCATTTCGGCAACAGCTGCATCTAAATCTTCTCGTTTAGTAACTTTTTTTGCTTTAATGTAATACCCCTCGGCAATAGCGGTAAAGTTTGGATTTATCATTTCAGTAGAAGCATATCTTTTGTCAAAAAACAATTGTTGCCATTGACGCACCATTCCTAAAAACTCGTTGTTGAGTACTACAATTTTCAAAGGAATTTTGGTTTGAAAAATAGTTCCCAATTCCTGAATTGTCATTTGAAAACCACCGTCACCAATAATAGCAACCACTTCACGTTCTGGCATTCCCATTTTGGCACCAATTGCAGCAGGCAAAGCAAATCCCATGGTTCCTAAACCTCCTGAAGTCACATTACTTTTTGTCGAATTGAATTTAGCATACCTACAAGCAAACATTTGATGTTGCCCCACATCCGAAACCATTATCGCGTCACCTTTAGAATGTTTGTTGATCATTTCAATAGTTTCTCCCATCGAAATTCCTTTGTTATTGGTAGGTTTTAATTCCTCATTGATAACAGATTCCAATTCAATTTTATATAATTCTTTGAATTCGTTGTGCCAAGATTCATGAGTTTTACTTTCGATTAGAGGAAGTAAAGCAGTCAGTGATTCTTTTACATCGGCCAAAACTGCAACGGTAGTCTTTACATTTTTGTCTATTTCAGATGGATCAATTTCAAAGTGAATTACTTTGGCTTGTTTGGCATAAGTAGCCAAATTTCCTGTAACGCGATCATCGAAACGCATTCCGAGTGCAATCAAAACATCGCATTCATTGGTCAATACATTTGGACCATAATTGCCATGCATACCTAACATTCCTACGTTTAATGGATGATCTGTAGGTAGCGCAGAAAGTCCTAAAATTGTCCAGGCCGCTGGAATTCCTGACTTTTCAACCAACGATTTTAATTGTTCTTCGGCTTCGCCAAGGATAATTCCCTGACCAAAAATAATATATGGTTTTTTGGCATTATTGATTAATTCCGCTGCTTCCTTAACTTTTTCAAGATTTAAAGTCGGTTTTGGATTGTAACTTCTAATGCTGGTACATTTTTTATAGCTGAATTCGATTTCGTCAAACTGAGCATTTTTTGTAATATCAATTAATACTGGACCTGGTCGCCCAGATCTCGCAATATAAAAAGCTTTAGCCATGATCTCAGGGATTTCATGTGCCTCTGTAATCTGATAATTCCATTTGGTTACCGGAGTCGAAATTCCAATAATATCTGTTT
The DNA here is from genome assembly GCF_015752245.1 of Flavobacterium sp. CG_9.10. Lineage (NCBI taxonomy): Bacteria > Pseudomonadati > Bacteroidota > Flavobacteriia > Flavobacteriales > Flavobacteriaceae > Flavobacterium > Flavobacterium sp. CG_9.10. The sequence goes on along the minus strand of NZ_JADOVD010000011.1, from coordinate 54,518 downwards.
CCTGAAAAGCATCGGAACCCAATAAATGCTTACCAACCTGACCTGTAATACAAACCATTGGAGTAGAATCAATTTGAGCATCGGCAATTCCAGTAACTAAATTTGTTGCTCCAGGACCTGAAGTAGCTATCGCGACACCCACTTTTCCTGTTGCTCTTGCAAACCCTTGAGCCGCATGCGTTGCCCCTTGCTCGTGACGGACTAAAACGTGATGCAATTGATCTTTAAATTTATATAATTCGTCATAGACCGGCATGATTGCTCCGCCTGGATAACCATAAACCAGGTCTACTCCTTCTTCTAATAAGCATCGAATAACGGCCTCTGCGCCTGATATTTTATTTGTTCCCATGGGTACGTTTATTATTTTTTAATTTGAAATAGCAATTATAAATCTCATTTTAAAAATGCTATGAATTTTTCAAATTTTTTTTTTGATAAATTATTTATCAGTTACGCAACCTGTTGAGGCGCTTGAAACTGATCTTATATACTTTAACAATACTCCTTTATTCACTTTTAATGCTGGTTGAATCCATTCTGACTTTCTGGTTGCGAATTCTTCATCCGATATTTTCAGGTTAATGGTATTGTTTACAGCATCAATTGTAATAATATCTCCATTCTTGACCAGTGCAATTCCACCACCGTCAAAGGCTTCAGGAGTAATATGTCCCACTACAAAACCGTGCGAACCACCAGAAAATCTTCCATCTGTAATAAGAGCCACTGATTTTCCTAGTCCAGCACCCATAATTGCAGAAGTTGGTTTAAGCATTTCTGGCATTCCTGGTCCTCCTTTAGGGCCACAATACCTTATGACGACGACATTTCCGGGTTTTACGTTTCCGTTTCTGACCCCTGTGATGACATCAAATTCATTTTCGAAAACTATCGCTTCACCTTCAAAAAAATCTCCTTCGTTACCGCTCATTTTTGCAACGCAACCTTCTTCAGCAAGATTTCCGTACAATATTTGTATGTTTCCAGTGGCTTTCAAGGCTTTTTGGATTTCATGAATTACGTCTTGTCCATCATTTAAATCAGGAAACGCGGATAAGTTTTCTGCTATTGTTTTTCCTGTAACAGTCAAACAATCTCCATGAAGCAATCCCACTTTTAATAAATATTTCATGACAGCTGGAACACCACCAACTTCATGTAAGTCTTCCATTAAATATTTACCACTTGGTTTCAAATCCGCAAGCAAAGGTGTTTTATCACTAATAGCTTGAAAATCATCTAAAGTAATTTCGATATCAACTGAATGCGCCATCGCAATTAAATGCATTACTGCATTTGTAGAACCTCCAAGAACAGCAACTATAGTAATCGCATTTTCAAATGCTTTACGAGTCATAATATCTTTTGGTTTTATATCTTTTTCCAATAATATTCTGATGGCTTTTCCGGCATCAATACATTCTTGTTTTTTTTCGTCACTCAAAGCAGGATTAGAAGAACTGTAAGGCAAGCTCATTCCTAAAGCTTCAATTGCTGATGACATCGTATTTGCAGTGTACATTCCACCACAAGCACCTGCACCGGGACAAGCATTTTTTATAACACCTTTAAAATCTTCAGGAGTAATCGTATTACTGAATTTTTTTCCTAAAGCTTCAAAAGCCGAAACAATATTCAATTTTTCATTTTTCCAACGCCCTGAGTGAATTGAACCTCCGTAAACCATTATTGAAGGGCGATTTAATCTTCCCATTGCAATTACAGATCCAGGCATATTTTTATCACAACCAGGAATTGCAATTAATCCATCATACCATTGCGCTCCCATTACCGTTTCGATTGAATCGGCAATTACGTCACGCGAAACCAAAGAATAACGCATTCCATCCGTTCCATTCGAAATACCGTCACTAACCCCTATTGTATTAAAAATCAGCCCGACTAAATCGGCATCCCAAACTCCTTTTTTGACCTCTTTGGCTAAATCATTTAAATGCATATTACAAGTATTTCCATCATAACCCATACTTACAATTCCAACTTGTGCTTTCTTCAAATCGTCTTCAGTTAAACCAATTCCGTATAGCATCGCTTGTGCTGCAGGCTGCGTTTCGTCTTGAGTTATGGTCTTGCTATATTTATTTAATTCCATTATTTGTTAATTTGTGTATGTATTTTTGTTAGAACTGAGAAATTACGTTTCTCTTAAACAATTGTTGATTGTCCTATTTTGATATTATCAATTTTAAAGTATAAGTCATCTTTATTTAAAATAAAATTTGAAATAAAATCTCCAACTTCATTGGTTCCAAATTTTGAATCCGAGTTTAAATCAACTGTTACTGCACTATATTCGATAGCGATTTCTACCGCTTCATGTACTTTTTTAGCTTCTTTATGAAGTCCAAAATGTTCTAATAATAGTGCCGCTGATAATATGGAAGCAATAGGATTAGCTGTATTTTTTCCAGCAGCTTGCGGGTAAGAACCATGAATAGGTTCGAAAAGTGCGTTTGTTTTCCCGAAAGATGCAGAAGCTAATAATCCTATAGATCCTGTAATTACACTCGCTTCATCAGATAAGATATCCCCAAATAAATTCTCGGTTAAAATCACATCAAATTGTCTTGGATTAAGAATAATTTGCATCGCGGCATTATCAACAAAAAGAAAATCTAAAGCTACATCTGGATACCCTTCACTTACTTTTTTGACTACTTTTCGCCATAATCTAGAAGTTTCAAGCACATTGGCTTTATCGACCATAGTTACTTTTTTTCGTCTGTTTTGAGCGCTTTTAAATGCTAAATGAGTAATTCTGGTAATTTCTTCCTCTGAATATTCGCATAAATCAGAGGCTACAGTTTCGGTCTCGTTCAATTTTTTTTCACCAAAATATACACCACCAGTTAGCTCTCTAAAAATAATAAAATCAACACCTTCGATTATTTCTTTTTTCAATGGAGAAGAATTCAATAATGCTGAATATGGTTTTATAGGTCTAATATTGGCATAAAGACCCAACTCTTTTCTTAATTTTAATAAACCCTGCTCTGGACGTAACTTTGACTCCGGATTAGTATCGTATTTTAAAGCACCAATGGCACCAAATAAAACGGCATCGGTGTTGCGACAAAGATTCAGGGTTTGTTCTGGAAGTGGATTCCCAGTTTTTTCAAATGCAATAGCTCCAACAAAGGCATCTTCAAAAACAAACTCATGGTCATAAACTAAACCAATTGCATATAATGCTTTCTTTGCCTGTAAGATTACTTCTGGTCCTATTCCATCGCCTGCTAGTACTGCTATTTTTAAGTTCATGGGCTATATTTTTTTAATTGGATGCTACATTTTTTTTAAATTCTGAAACCAGTATTAACTTCTAATTAATTCACTTTGTATTTTACAGACTTCAATAATTTGATGAATATCATCATCCAATACTTCTTTTTTGATATCTGCGAATCTTAAAAACTCTCCATAGACAATATCCAATTGCACTTTTGTAAGTTCATAACCCACCTTTTTTGCTCTGTAAGCCAATGCCGCTCTACCGCTTCTGGCTGTAAGGACTATTGACGACTCATTGACACCAACGTCCAAAGGGTCCATAATTTCATAAGTGGATCTGTTTTTTATAACACCATCCTGATGAATTCCTGAGCTGTGTGCAAAAGCATTAGCCCCTACAATCGCTTTATTAGGTTGCACTATCATTCCCATACTTTCGGAAACCAATCGACTCATTTCGTTCAATTGTTTCGAATCAATATCAGTATATAAATTTAAGTAAGGATGTTGTTTGAAAATCATCACTACCTCCTCAAGTGCTGTATTTCCAGCTCTTTCCCCTATACCATTAATCGTACATTCTATTTGTCTGGCTCCGTTTACTGCACCTGAAATGGAATTGGCAGTAGCCATCCCTAAATCATTATGACAATGACAAGAAAGAATTACATTTTCTATTCCCTTTACGTTTTCTCTTAGATATTTTATTTTTGCTCCGTATTCTTCAGGCAAGCAATAGCCAGTCGTATCAGGAATATTTAGTACCGTAGCACCTGATTTTATTGCTTCTTCGCATACTTTTGCCAAGAAATCATTATCGGTTCTACCTGCATCTTCTGCATAAAATTCTACATCTTCTACATAAGATTTAGCATGTGATACAGCAAATTTTGCTCTGGCAATAACGTCTTCTCTAGTTGTGTTTAATTTGTGTATAATATGAGAATTTGAAGTCCCAATACCAGTATGAATACGGGGTCTTTTGGCATATTTTAAAGCGGCTGCAGCAACATCAATATCATTTTTCACTGCTCTAGTCAAACCACAAACTGTGGCATTTTTTACAATCTTGCTTATTTCTGTAACAGACAAAAAGTCTCCAGGACTAGAAACAGGAAATCCAGCTTCGATAATGTCAACGCCCATCTCGTCTAATCTATTTGCTATAACAAGCTTTTGATTGGTATCCAATTTACATCCTGGGACTTGTTCCCCGTCACGTAAAGTGGTATCAAAAATTTGGACTTTCTCTCTATTCATTTTCATTTATTTAATGTAATTTCACATCTTCATAACAAAAATAGATTTCAACACTTTAAATATAAAATTCATTTTAACCAAATATACTGCTTATAAAGCAATCAATAAGAGCATAATCTCTTTATTTGCAGTGTGTTACACTTCTTTATTTTACAATGGCTAACCATCAAAAAGATTTTTTATTTGTATTAATAAAATCCCTTTCAAAGTCTGAAAAGAGACAATTTAAGATTTTTGCAAGTAGACTGGAGACCAGTTCAAATACAAAATTCATCGAATTATTCAACATTTTAGACAAGTCGGAAGTGTATGATGAGAAACTTATTTTGAAAAGTGGTATTATAAAAAAAGTGCAATTATCCAACCTTAAGTCGTATTTATATAAACAAATATTAGTCAGTATCCGGTTGAATATTCCCAGTCAAAATATTCGGTATCAATTGCGGGAACAAATTGATTTTGCCGCTATTTTATACAACAAAGGTTTATACAAGCAAAGTTTAAAAATCTTGGATAAAACAAAAATTTCAGCTTTAGAAAATGACGAAAAACTGATGGCTTACGAAATTGTAGAATTTGAAAAGCTTATTGAATCACAATACATCACCCGAAGTATTCAAGGTCGTGCCGATGAATTAGTTGTTCAAGCCAAAGAGTTAAACTATCGCAATACAATTTCCAGTAAATTATCCAATTTATCCTTGCAATTGTATGGGATAATGCTGAAAACAGGTTATGTAAAAAGTGACGAAGAGTACAAATACATTGATGATTATTTCCACAAACACATTGCCAAATTAGATGAGAAAAAATTTGGTTTTCGAGAGAAATATTGGTTTTACAATGCTAATCTTTGGCGTAGTTTTTTAGTTCAGGACTTTTTAGGAAGTTACAAATATGCGTATAAATGGGTCACTCTTTTTTATGATAATCCAAGTATGATTTATCTAAATCCAGTATTCTTTTTAAAAGGGAATCATTATTTACTGGAGTCTTTATTCATGCTTAAATACAAATCAAAATTCAAAAAATATTTGTTGTTATTAGAAGAAACAATTCACGATCCGAGGTTTCCAATAAATGACAATATTGCTTCGTTATCGTTCTTATATTTGTATAATAATAAACTGAATTATCATATTCTGGAAGGTACTTTTGCTGAAAGTGAATATCTAATTCCAGAAATTTTAAATAAATTAAAATTACATAGTGAGCATCTTGATGAACATCACGAAATGTTGTTTTACTACAAAATAGCTTCTATCTATTTTGGTAACGAAAAATACGTTGAATCGATATTCTATTTAGAGAAAATCATAAACAACAAAAATCTTTCCATGCGGGAAGATTTAATGTGTTTTGCACGATTACTAAGTTTAATTGCTCATTATGAATTGGGCAACGATTATTATTTAGAAAATCAACTGAAAAACACGTATAAATTCTTGCTGAAAATGAACGATTTGCATGAAGTGCAAAAAGAGATCATCAAGTTTTTGAAAAACTTAAACTCTATTTATCCCGGAGATATCAAAAAGGAGTTTATAAAAATGAGGGCACGTTTTGTCGAATTAGAAAAAAACACTTACGAAAAAAGGGCGTTCCTTTATCTCGATATTATTTCATGGTTAGAAAGCAAAATCCAAAACCGAAAAATAAGTGATATTATCAAAGAAAAAGCAAAATTGAGTAATCGATAAACAAAAAAATTATAAACTCTAGCTATCTTTTTTATAGTAACATTCCAAGACTGTTATTAAAATAAGCATCTATTTTTTGTCATTGATTTTATTTTTGGAATTAAAATAAAAACTATCAGAATACTATTTTATTATTACCTTTATAAAAACATTTAAAATCAATAAATATGAATGGATTTTTCAAAACATTAATTGCAGGTTACGGGGCAAAAAAGCTAGGTGGTGGTTGCTTTGGAACAATTATACTATTCATAATTATCTACTGGATATTAGGTCGTTTTTAGGTTGTAAAATTCTAAAAACGACCTAAATAAATTGATATCGATAGTTAGTGTTATAACATTTCTTGCAAAGCCTTTTCAAATCTGCCTTTTGGCAAATATTGATCTTCCTAGGCTTTTGCAAAAGGAATTGGACTATCTAAACTCGCTACATGCTTAAACGGCGCATCAAGATATTCGAAACAATTTTCCATAATCACCGCCTAAATATTACTCCTTAAACCAAATATACTATGAGTCAACTTTTTTATTAAAAAATATACTATTAGTATATCAAGTTGTTAAATTTTGTAATTTTGAATTAAATAGGTACTTATGCCAAAATTGTATGAATATTTAGGAATTCTTTTTTATTTTTATTCAAATGAACATGAACCAATTCATGTGCATGAAAAAAAACCGGAATTTGAAAGTAAAGCAGAATTTTACATCGTTAACGGGATTATTTCTGAAATTAAAATTGTTGGTGTAAAAGGAAAAAAACCTCTTATTGGGAATGAACTTAAAAATTTTCAATCTTTCTTAGGACAATATGCTTCTGAAATTGTGGTAAAATGGATTGATTATTTTGTATATCACAAAGAAATTCCATTTGAAAAAATTACAAAAAAAATAAAATGAAAATAGCAGTTAATTATAGCAATCAAAGTGAAACAGAAGCAATAAATGTTGTTGCTGCGACTTATGTTAATGGTTACGTTATTAAAGTAACCTTTACCGATGCGTCAGAAAAAAACGTTGATTTTGAACTCTTTTTATCAAAATCACAACATCCTTCCATTTCAAAATATTTAGATTTAAATAATTTCAAAAACTTCACTATTGTATATGGAAATTTAAATTGGAATGATTATGATATGATTTTCCCCATTTGGGATTTATATGAAGGTAAAATAAGTTAAAAAATTTTCTACTAATAGTACGATGAATAAAAAACACGAATTTCAAAAATTACACTAATTAGTTTGTGTTAATTCATGAAATTCGTAATTAATTTAGGAAACCGATTCCTTACTTAGTAAGCCATAATTTCCAATAATTCCTTTTCAAATCTTCCTTTCGGCAAATATTGATCTTCCAACGCCTTTGTAAAAGGAATTGGACTGTCTAAACTTGCAACACGCTTAACAGGCGCATCAAGATATTCGAAACAGTTTTCCATAATCATCGCCGAAATATCACTGGCCAAACCACCAAACATACTGTCTTCCTGATAAATAATCACTCTTCCTGTTTTCTTTACCGATGCAAAAATAGCTTCGGTATCCAAAGGCTGCAAGGTTCTTAAATCCAATAAATCAGCTGAAATCGCTGGGTTTTTAGCCAAAGTATCTAATGCCCAATGTACTGCTGCTCCAAACGAAATAATAGTGATATCGGTTCCTTCTTTCAATAAAGCGGCTTTTCCTAATGGAATAGTATAATACTCTTTTGGCACATCTTGGTAAACGCTTCTGTACAATTGCTTGTGCTCAAAGAACATCACAGGATTTGGATCGTTAATTGAAGTGTTCAATAAACCTTTAGCATCGTATGGAAATGCTGGGTAAACCACTTTCAAACCTGGTGTTTTGGTAAACCAAGCTTCATTAGTTTGGGAGTGAAAAGGTCCTGCTTGAGTTCCGCCACCGCAAGGCATACGAACTACAACATCGGCATTTTCCATCCAACGGTAATGTGATTTGGCCAACAAATTCACAATTGGATTGAATCCGGTCGACACAAAATCGGCAAACTGCATTTCTACAATCGCTTTGTATCCATTGATAGACAATCCCATTCCTGCCGAAACTACTGCGCTCTCGCAAATTGGTGTATTGATCACACGTTCTTTACCAAACTGCGCTACGAAACCATCAGTGATTTTGAAAGCACCACCATATTCAGCAATGTCCTGACCCATTATTACTGAATTTGGGTGTCGTTCCATCGATTCACGCAAACTGTTTGAAATGGCATCAATAAAACGAATATTCTCTTTTTCGGAAGATGGATTAACCGCCTCAAATTGATAGGGTTTATACACATCATTTAATTCTTCGTTGTAAGAAGCTTCGATTTCTGGTTCTGCATTGGCAAGAGCCAAACTATCGTCTATTTCCTTTTTGATTTCACTTCTTAAAGCCGAATCGAATTCTTCGGAAAGAATTCCGTTTTCAGATAAAAATTTTCTATAATTATCAACAGGATCTTTAATAGCCCACATATCCATTAATTCTTGTGGAACATATTTTGTCCCACTCGCTTCTTCGTGTCCACGCATTCTAAAGGTTTTGAATTCCAATAAAACGGGGCGCGGTTTTTCAATCATCGAAGCTTTCAATTCTGATAAAAGATTAAATACTTCAAGAATATTATTTCCATCTATAATGTGACTTTCAATTCCGTAACCTATCCCTTTATCGGCGAGATTTTCACAACGATATTGCTCATTGGTGGGAGTTGATAACCCGTAACCATTATTTTCGATTACAAACATCACAGGTAATTCCCAAACCGAAGCAATATTCAATGCTTCATGAAAATCTCCTTCGCTGGTAGCTCCTTCACCGGTAAATACGGCTGTTATTTTACCATTCTTTTTGAGTTTATTGGCCAAAGCAATTCCGTCAGCCACACCTAATTGCGGTCCTAAATGCGAAATCATGCCTATAATCTTGTATTGTTGGGTTCCAAAGTGAAAACTTCTATCGCGACCTTTTGTAAAACCATTGGCTTTTCCTTGCCATTGTGAAAAAAGACGGTACAAAGGAATATTTCTCCCTGTAAAAACGCCAAGATTTCTGTGCATTGGCAATATGTATTCATCAGTATCTAAAACTGCCGTAACTCCAACAGAAATAGCCTCTTGACCAATTCCTGAAAACCATTTTGATACTTTTCCTTGGCGAATAAGTATCAACATTTTTTCTTCTATTAATCTTGGTTTTAATATTCTTTTATATAAATCTAATAATTGGTCGTTGCTAAGATTTTTTCTGTCAAAGGTCATTTTCTTTCTTTTTAATGTGGTTCAAAGATAAAAAAATATAACAGTTTTGATTTAATTTGTTATATTTTTTTATTTTAATGATGAATTTTAAAATTTGGAATTAAAATTATTCTTTATCTTTGTATCTGCAAGATTTATACCTTGTAATTTTAAAAAATATTTAAAGTATGCAAAACATTCCTAGTGTTGACTTGCGTGATTTCCTTTCGGACGACCCGAAACGTAAACAAAAATTTGTAAATGAAATCGGAAGTGCATTTGAAGATATTGGCTTCGTAGCACTCAAAGGGCATTTTTTAGACGACCAACTGGTTGATGAATTGTACCGCGAAATTAGAAAATTTTTCGCTTTACCATTAGAAACAAAACACAACTATGAGATTCCTGGAATTGGCGGACAAAGAGGTTATGTTTCTTTTGGAACTGAACATGCCAAAGGCCGAAAAGAGGGAGATTTAAAAGAATTTTGGCATTTTGGACAATATGTATCCAAAGATTCGAAATACGCTTCAGAATACCCTGAAAATGTTGAAGTAAAAGAATTACCTCGTTTTAATGTTGTGGGTAAAGAAGCTTATCAAATGCTAGAAAAAACAGGCGTTTATGTTCTGAGAGCTTTAGCAATTCACCTTGGTTTAGATGAATTTTATTTTGATAATTATGCGAAAGACGGAAATTCAATTCTAAGACCTATTCATTATCCACCTATTACCTCAGAACCTGCTAATGCAATTCGTGCCGCAGCGCATGGCGATATCAATTTGATTACCTTATTGATGGGAGCTCAAGGAAAAGGTTTACAAGTGCAAAACCACGATGGAGAATGGATTGATGCAATCGCTGAGCCGGATGAATTAGTAATTAATGTGGGTGACATGTTATCTCGCCACACGAATAACAAATTGAAATCTACCATTCATCAAGTGGTGAATCCACCAAGAGAATTGTGGGGAACTTCACGTTATTCTATTCCGTTTTTTATGCACCCGGTAAGTGATATGCCATTAAATTGTTTAGAAAACTGCATTGATGCAGAAAACCCTAAACAGTTCGAAGACATTACCGCTGGAGAATATTTATACGAACGTTTAGTAGATTTAGGGCTTATTAAAAAATAATAGCCCCCTAGTCCCCGAAGGGGGAAAATAAAATACAATAGATAAAAATTCCAAATTCCAAAAAGTTGTTTTTTAAAACCGCAATTTTGGGATTTGGGATTTGTTTTTTGGAATTTAAATTAATAAAATATGGACTTGCAAGACCAATTAAAAAACCTTTTTCCAGATCACGAACCATCGCCTGAGGAGACAATTGAAGAAGTGGCACACGAATTATACGTTCAAAAAGAACCGATGATTTGCAAATTCGAAAAACGAAAAGGAAAAGCGACCACTATAATTGAAGGGTATGAAGGTACTGACGAGGATTTTAAAATTTTAGCCAAAGAAATAAAAACAAAATTGAGCGTTGGCGGAACTTTCAAAGACGATTCCATTATCATTCAAGGCGATTATCGCGACAAAATCATGACTATTTTAAAAGCTAAAGGTTTTAAAGTAAAACGTGTTGGTGGCTAGAAAAAGTATTCAGTGCTCAGTAATTAGTATTCAGTTGAGCAACTTGAAACCTTAAACATTAAACAAAAAAACAATGATACAATCATCAGAATTAATACTCAATCCAGACGGAAGCGTTTATCATTTGAATTTAAAACCAGAACACATTGCTCACGACATCATTTTTGTGGGGGATCAAAATCGGGTAGAAAAAATAACTCAATTCTTTGACAGCATTGAATTTTCGACACAAAAAAGAGAATTCAAAACCCAAACCGGAATGTTCAAAGGCAAACGAATTACCGTTATGTCAACAGGAATTGGTCCTGATAATATTGACATCGTTATCAACGAATTAGATGCGTTGGTCAATATCGATTTAAAAACCAGAGAGCCAAAAGATAAATTAACTTCATTAAATATTATCCGTGTCGGAACATCGGGTTCTTTACAAGCCGATATTCCTGTGGATAGTTTTGTAATGTCAAAATTTGGTTTGGGATTAGACAACATGCTTCGCTCCTATTTGATTGATGAAGTATCTAATATCGACATGGAAGATGCTTTTGTAAAACATACCAATTGGGATTTGCGAAAAGGAAAACCATACGTGATTGCTTGTTCCGAAAAATTGGAAAAATTGATAGAAAGCGATAAAATGCACAAAGGAATCACGGCAACAGCCGGCGGTTTTTATGGACCTCAAGGGCGTGTGTTGCGTTTGAATATCCAAGATGAAAATCTAAATTCAAAAATGGATAATTTCACATTTGAAGAGAATCGCATCACTAATCTCGAAATGGAAACTGCAGCTATCTATGGTCTTTCGGCTCTTTTGGGGCACAACGCACTTTCTTTGAATGCCATTATTGCCAATCGCGCTTCGGGAACTTTTAGCGAAGATCCATACAAAGCAGTTGATGAATTGATTGCATATACGTTGAAGAAATTGGCTAATCAATAATAGAACATTCATTTTTATTTGGAGCTATTTCCTGCTCTACACTGTATCCCTGCCAAAAAGCGGGGGATGCCGTTTCGATCAGGGCTAATTCTTCACCATCAACTTTTTTTGTAAATATCATGAATCTTATTTTAGAAACCGAACGCCTTATTCTCAGAGAAATGCTGCCTTCAGATGCTGAAGCTTTATTTGAAATGGACAGTAATCCCAATGTACACAAATATCTTTGGAACAAACCATTGACTTCGATCGATGGAGTATACCAATATATAGAAATGGTTAGGAAACAATATTTGGAAAACAATATTGGAAGATTTGTTGTTATTTTGAAAGAAACCAATGAATTAATTGGTTGGTCCGGATTAAAATACAATACCGAAAGGGTAAATAATAAGATTGATTTTTATGATATTGGTTATCGTCTAAGCGAAAATTTTTGGGGAAAGGGATACGCCAGTGAAGCTAGTTTTGCTTGGTTGGACTATGGTTTCAAAATCTTGAAAATAGAAACGATGATGGCGGCAGCACATACTGAAAATATTGCTTCTAATAGAATTTTGCAAAAAATAGGCATGCAAATGACCGAACAATATCTCGAAGATGGCGTTTCTTGGAATTGGTACGAAATGAAAATATAATGACAAGTTGCGACTTTTTACAAAATGAAAACAAAATGAAAACAATAAAAATAGCCGGAGTTCCAGAACATTTCAATTTACCTTGGCATTTATCCATAGAAAACGGAGATTTCGAAAAAGAAAACATCGATCTACAGTGGACTGATGTTCCCGAAGGAACAGGAAAAATGTGTCAAATGCTTCGTGATGGAGAAACTGATATAGCCGTAATCCTAACTGAAGGAATTGTCAAAGATATCGTTGGTGGAAATCCTAGTAAAATTGTTCAAATTTATGTCGAAAGTCCCTTAATTTGGGGAATTCATGTTTCAGCCAATTCTAATTTCAAAACATTATCCGATTTAGAAAATAAGAAAGTAGCTATTTCCAGATTGGGTTCAGGTTCCCAATTAATGGCGTATGTAAATGCCAATAATGAAGGTTGGAAAACCGATGATCTACAATTTGAAATTGTGAATACTATTGACGGCGCTGTCGAAGCATTGACTAAAGGGAATGCTGATTATTTTATGTGGGAACGTTTTATGACTAAACCTTTAGTTGATAAAGGCATTTTTAGAAGAATAGGAGATTGTCCTACGCCATGGCCTTGCTTTGTAATTGCAGTACGAAACGAAATATTGGAAAATGAACCAGAAATAATTGGTAAAATTTTAGAAATCATCAATATAAAAACCAAAGAATTCAAGAAAATTCCAAACATCGATAAAATTCTGTCGGAGAACTTTCATCAAAAAATTGAAGATATTCAACAATGGCTGACTTTAACGGACTGGTCTCAAAATAAACTATCTGAAAAAATGTTAAACAATGTTCAAAATCAACTTTTTCAACTAAAAATCATAGATAAAAAAGGTACTTTTGATGCAATTGTAAAAGCAGACTAGATTCCTGCTTTTATTGTTACTTATGATAAAAATAAAAAATATTACTTTTCAAGGTATTAAACAAACATTTCAGGTCAAGAAACCCTGGGACGACGTTATTATTTTTGTTTTAAATATTTTAATTGCTATTCCAGTATTTTTAATTGTCCATCAAAATTTTTTCAATCCAAACTGGTTTTTTAATCTTGACAGAATCCTACTGTTTATCGTAATTGTTGTAATTATTCAGTTAATTTTACGATTCTTGAGAACTATAATTCTTATTTGTATTGCTCTTTATTTATTAGTTTTAATTTACGGTCAAGTTTTAGGTAATTATGGTTTTAACAGCGTTTTTGAAGATTACAATTCAATGATGTATTCTATGTCGGAAACCCCTTTTCCCCAAGATATAATTATTGCCAAATTACTGCCTTTTCCTAATAAATCAAAAATTGTTAATGCGATCGAATATCAAAATCCTAAAATAAGGAATTTTGCAGTTATGGCAACTTCTAAGTATTTCAAAAATGTAAAAGGCTATTCGGATTATCGAACACTGATTCAATGTTTTGCCGTTTTTAAAGAAATAAATCGTCGTTGGAACTATGTAAGCGACCCTAAAGATGGCGATTATATTGCGTCGGCTAGTGAATCATTACTCTATTTTTCTGGGGATTGTGATGACCATTCTATTTTGATGGCGGCAAGTGTTAAAGCAATTGGAGGAACACCCAGATTGATTCATACCAAAGGACACATTTATCCAGAAATATTAATTGGTTCCCCAAACGATTTAGAACAAGTAAATTTTCTTATTAAAAATGTTTTATTTGAAAAGGAAAGTTTTGAAAAACAGCTTTATTATCATATTGATGAGCACGGACAAATTTGGCTTAACCTTGATTATACCGCTAATTATCCTGGAGGTCCTTTCCTATCTGAGGAAATTCTTGGTGCTTTAACATTGGAATAAAAAAAAATTGCCAGAATTAACTATTTTTTAAATTTCCAATGATTTCATAGGAATGAAGTCTCGCTGTATGTTCGTAAACAGCCGTTGCAATCATAAGTTCATCTACTTGAGTTTTATCTAGAAAATAGTCCAATTCTTTTTTTACTTTTTCCGGTCCACCAATAAAGGAATAGGCAATCATTTGTTGCAATGCAGCCTCTTCCATGGGATCCATAAAATTATCTGGGCTTACAGGCGGCTTTAATTGTTGTCGGTTTCCCGTAATAATTCCAAGAAATAATCTCTTAAAGGAAGTTGCTAATCGGGCTGCTTCATCATCGGAATCCGCTGCAATAACATTAACACAAGCTATGACATAAGATTCTTTGAGGTCCTCTGAAGGTTGAAAATTATTACGGTAGATTGCTATTGCGGTAAGTAGTTGCGCAGGAGCAAAATGACTCGCAAAAGCATAAGGTAATCCTAAAGAAGCAGCTAAATAAGCACTATCGGTGCTGGAACCTAAAATCCATATTGGAATATCTAATCCTTCTCCCGGTATAGCACGAACACGTCCGTTTTTATTCCCTTCTGACAAATACATTTGTAATTCCTGAACATTAGCAGGAAATTCCATGGCTGCATGGTCATCGCGGCGCAAGGCTGCTGCAGTAAACTGATCTGTTCCTGGGGCGCGACCTAAACCCAAATCAATTCGATGAGGGAAAAGTGTGGCTAGTGTCCCAAATTGTTCGGCAATCATTAAGGGTGCATGATTGGGCAGCATTACTCCCCCCGACCCTACTCTTAAAGTTGAAGTGCCTGATGCAATGTGTCCAATTAAAATAGAAGGTGAGCTACTGGCTATTCCTTGCATATTGTGATGCTCCGCTAACCAAAACCGATTATAACCCCATTTTTCAACATGCTGGGCAAGATCTAAACTATTTTTAAACGTGTCTGATGCGGTCCCGCCTTCTCTAACTATTGCAAGATCAAGAACTGATATTTTTGTTTGGGATATATTTTTTTTGGTCATGAATTACTTTTCTTATTGATTTAGCAAAAGTAAGGATTGTATTATCGGTTTTAGCACAAAGAGATATTAAGACAAAGTTAAAAAGGAACCTTCTACTGAACAAGAAATAAATTCTTGAACTTTAACTTTTTGAAGGGACTTATTTTCTATTTGGTTTTCTTTTTCAATAGTTAAATTTCGTTATCTTAACCAAGTTTAAAAAACTTATTTCAATTTTGTTATGGAAAATTCAAAACTCAAAGCCTTTATACCCCTTTTCTATCTTGTATGGTCCGATGATCTTTTAAGCCAAAAAGAATTCTTGACTTTACAAGAGTTTATACTTTCCCAGAGCTGGCTTTCCGAAAAGGAACAGAATTTACTTCTTGCAAAAGTTGTTACTTCATCGCCGCCATCTAGAGAAGTGGTGGCTAATTGGAAATCTGAAATCGAGACTATTCTTCAGGAAAATCAGTCGGTAAGGTCCATTTTTGGCATTTCAATTTTACTTTCTGAAAATGATAAAATCATCAACAATCTCAGACCTGCTTTTGTAAAACTCGAAAATGATTTAGGGATTTCAGGCGAGGAAGCTATGGGGGAATTCAAAACACTTGGAAAGACCTTTACTGCAGATTATCAAACTAACACTCGGTTTGAAATAGAAAAACTGACTCAAATTCTGGACGGAAAACAAGCCGAAATTATAAAAAAAGTAAAATCTGTCATTAGTCGACCTGAATTTGCCTATGAAACTTCGACAGACACTGTTGTATATCGTGAAAAAGTCTATGAGTGGTGTAAAATCCTCGCAGAAGAAAATTTGGGAAATATGGCCTATCCAAAACAATATGGCGGTGGAGGAAACATAGCAGATTATTTTGCAATAATGGAAACATTGAGTTACCACGATTTAAGCTTAGTGATCAAATTTGGTGTACAATTTGGACTTTGGGGAATGAGCGTTCAATCCCTTGGCACAGAAAAACATTATAATAAGTACTTAAAAGATATTGGCTCGCTTAAACTCCCAGGCTGTTTTGCAATGACCGAAACTAATCACGGTTCGAATGTGAAAGGAATGGAAACAACGGCAACCTATAATCATATAAACAAAACTTTTACGATTCATACACCGCATGAAAAGGCACAAAAAGAATATATTGGTAACGCTGCTGCACACGGACAAATGGCTACAGTTTTTGCTAAATTAATTATTGGCGAAACAGATTATGGGGTTAATGCATTTATCGTTCCGCTTCGTGATACCAACAGTACAATTCTTAAAGGAATTACTATTGGTGATTGCGGACTTAAAATGGGACTGAATGGCGTTGACAATGGAACTATTCGTTTTGACAATGTAGATATTCCAAAAGAAAACATGCTAGACCGCTTTGCCTCGATAAATGAAAAAGGGGAATTTGAAAGTCCAATCCCAAGTGATAATAGACGCTTTTTTACGATGCTAGGAACTTTGGTTGGAGGCAGAATTGGGATTCCAAGATCAGCATTGTCCGCAGCCAAATCTGGCTTAACAATTGCAATTAAATATAGCGACAAGCGCAGACAATTTGGACCTGAAGGTGGCTCAGAAGTTCCCATATTAAATTACCGCATCCATCAACGTAGACTCCTTCCGTTGCTCGCAAAAACATATGCAATCCATTTTGCTTTACAATACGTTACGAAGCGTTTCATTGATAAGAGTGAATCTGAAATGCAGGAAATTGAATCCCTCGCTGCCGGCATGAAAGCCTACTCTACTTGGAATACCACTGCTGTTTTGCAAGAATGTCGTGAGGCTTGTGGCGGCAAAGGTTATTTATCCGAAAATCGTATTGATGCATTAAAAAATGATACCGAAATCTATACCACCTTTGAAGGTGACAATACTGTCTTGATGCAATTAGTTGCCAAAAACCGTTTATCAGAATTCCGAAAATCTTTTGGCAAAATGGATGCTATGGGAATGATCAATTATGTTTATGAAAATGCCAAAACCGCAATTTCTGAAAAGAATCCAATTGCAACGAGGAAAACGGATGATTCGCATTTAATTGATGAAGAATTCCATTTGGAGGCTTTTCAATACAGAGAAAAAACGACTTTGGCGTCTGCAGCAAAGCGAATAAAAAAACTAATTGACAGCGGACTAGATCCTTATGATGCATTTAATATTGTACAGCATCAAATGATTGATGTTGCTCAGGCTTATCTAGAGCGAATTGTATTGCAGCAATTTCAAGATGCCATAAAAACTATTGAAGATAAAAATAGCAAGGAAGTTATGTTGAAATTATATCAACTCTATGCCCTTTCGCAAATTGAAAAAAACAAAGGATGGTATCTCGAGGATGGTTATATGGAAGCGGTAAAAACAAAAGCCATTCGCAAAATGGTCAATCAGCTTTGCTGGGAAATTAGGCCGGATGCTGTTTCTTTGGTACAAGCATTTAACATTCCTGACAGTTGTCTTGCTGCGCCAATTGCATTCTAAGAGCCAAGAAATTAAATTAATCCATCATATTTTTTCATGCTATAAAATCTAAGTGATATAGTAATATTTGGATTTTTTAATCGGTTCAATATATTGATTATCGATCTCCGAAAGAGTACTTTCAATCATTGCAGACATCGCATCTAAGGCTAAATCATTGGGTTGAATACCAAATGGATCTTCTAACTCATCAGCAATTGCTTCAAGAGCCACAAAAGTATAGGCAATAAAAACAACTACAAAAGGCAAAGTCCACAACATACTTTCCCCAAAACCAAAAGGAAGTAAAAAGCAATAAATATATACCGTACGATGTAATAAAATACTGTAAGTATATGGTATGGGAGTGCTGGCAATCCGTTCGCAACCTCCTATAATATCTGATAATTTATTTAAATTTTCGTCAAAAGCAACCTGTGTAATACTGTCTAATTTCCCATCACTTTTTGCTTTACTCACCCATATTGCCAACTCTTTTAAAATAATAATAGGTTTAAAAATAGCTGATTGTAGTTTTTGATTATAAGAATTTGCTAATAATCGTTCCATATCAGCATCAGGATTCGTTTCTCTTAATTGGTGCTTTAAAGCATGAACCAAAGCCGTGAGCATCATTATGAAATGAGTTTGCTGTTTTTGATAATCCGCCCCGTCTACTAGTGTGTGCGACTGACGAGCAAGTGATCGGGTATCATTTAACAGAGCTCCCCAAAGCTTTCTACCTTCCCAAAATCGATCGTAACTGACAGTATTTCTAAATCCCAGAAAAATAGCTAAGGCAATTCCAAAAAGAGTGAAAATTGCCGGGTTGATATAAAGGTGGTATTGGAGTAAATAATCTCTAAAAAAGACAATAGCAGTTGTATATAGGAAAAGTATAAATAAGCGCGGTAATAATTGAGGAAGGACTGAACCGTTCCATTCAAACAGCATTCTAAACCAGTTTGTTTTTTTCTTTATAATCATATCACAAACTTAGTATTTTGTCCCCACTTCCTTGCTAAGTTTAACTTTGATTTATTTAATCTAAAAAGAACTTCTCAATTTCTTGCGAAGCTTTGTGGTACTTAATAAACTATTTAACAAGGCACTTTTTGATGAATTTGAAGAAACTTTCTATAGAGGATTACTAATTTTAAAGAATGATAATAGCGCTGCATATTATAGACATTTCTAATATTCCTACGATAAAATTACCACCACATCGCTGATTACTTCAACAAATTAGTTAACAGTTTTGTTCTCCGGTATTTCCTTAAATTATGATTTTATTGCAAAAGTAAAAACGAAATGCGATTATGCTGCAAAATATTCGGGCAGGTTGATTTTCGGGTTTTCTTCGGAAATTCTAAAGTAGTTTTGCACTCGTAGTCTTTTGTCTTAAATTTGCGCAATTGCCACAAGCGAAAAAACGCTGAAAAATATAAATTTCTACCGTTAAATTATTTAAAAGTAGTGAAAATCATATTCACTATTTTCTATTTATTTCAGCATTAATTGTCTAGGTAAATTTTTTTACTTTATCGGGAATTCAAGAGTTAGTTAAATAAAGGGAAGTGAAAAAAGTGGGAAATAAAGAAACAAGTTGGACTATTTGTCAAGAATGTCAGGGACGCGGCAAAAAAAGTCGAGGGCTTAGCGATAAAGCGCGACGCAACTACCAGATAGCATTCGATCAATTTGAAAAAAAGAAAGGCGAAGGAACGGCTCCAGTTCCTCCTAAGGGCCACCTATATACATGTTTAAACTGCAGCGGATCCGGGCTGCTTCATACTGAAAGTCCCCCTATAGCGGATAAAGAAAATTATCCACACCTTGCTATTATTGGTGGTGGTATCGGCGGAGTGGCTCTGGCTGTAGCTTGTTTGCATCGAGGAATTCCTTTTACACTTTATGAGCGCGATAACAACTTCGATGCTCGATCTCAGGGCTACGGACTCACTTTACAGCAAGCTAGTAAAGCGATCGAGGGATTGGGTATTTTCTCGTTAGAAGATGGAGTAATTTCAACAAGACATGTGGTTCAAACTACGGAAGGAAAAGTGATTGGTGAATGGGGAATCAGAAAGCGGATACAGTCTGATGCGCAACCGTTTCAGAAACGTACCAATGTGCATATCGCACGCCAGTCTTTGCGCTTAGCGCTACTTGAACAACTCGGAGGAGATGATATGGTACAGTGGGGACACCAATTAATAGATTTTAAAGAATTTGAGGGTGAAGGCGTTGAATTAAGATTTCAAGTGAACGGCGAGATGAAAAGCCTCAAAGCGGACCTTGTAGTGGGCGCTGATGGTATTCGTAGTGCCGTGCGAAAGATACTGATTGGTGACGAAGTTACCCCTTTGCGTTACCTCGATTGTATTGTGATATTAGGTATTTGTCCTTTGGCGGCTCTCAAAGGTTTTGAAAGTTCATTGTTAGACTCGGCCACGGTATTTCAAACTGCCAATGGTAATGAGCGAATTTACATCATGCCTTACGATTCAGAGTCGGTGATGTGGCAACTTAGCTTCCCAATGCCTGAAGATGAGGCTAAGGCGTTAAGTGCTCAAGGACCTCAAGCACTCAAGGAGGAAGCGTGTCGCAGAACACAGTGGCACGATCCTATTCCACAGATTGTAGTCGCAACCCTCGAAGCTCAAATTTCGGGATATCCCGTGTATGACCGAGAATTACTCCAGTCAGAATTATTGGACAAAGGCGGACAAGTAACTCTGATTGGAGATGCGGCTCACCCAATGAGTCCATTCAAAGGACAAGGGGCGAATCAGGCGCTGCTGGATGCGCTTACTCTGGCTCGGGCAATCTCAAAGGGATGTAGACCTTTATCGCAATGGAGAAAAGTTGGCATCCGAGAAAGTGTATTAAAGGTCTTTGAATCGGAAATGTTAGAACGAAGTGCTACCAAAGTGAAAGATTCAGCCGCTGCCGCACAGTTTCTGCATTCTGAAATTGTGCTTCATGAAGGTGATGAGCCTAGAGGCCGTTCTCTAAAGAAAAAAGACGCGTAACAAGTTTTAAATAGTACCCTTTACAGCCGTTAGAAATACCTTAACTTGCTAGAAGCAATAATTCCGGCTAATTTAGTTTCCAATTTAGAGGAGTAAGGAATATTGAGTTTTTCCTTTTTAGACTAACTAATATTTATGCCTAATTTTTACTAATCCACAGGTTTTAGACTTGATCCTTAAATACTTCATATAAATAAAGTTCTGAAGAAACCAAAAGGCATAAAAAAACTCCATTATGTCTAATGGAGTTTATCTTGTGGGCGATGAGGGGTTCGAACCCCCGACCCCCTCGGTGTAAACGAGGTGCTCTGAACCAGCTGAGCTAATCGCCCTTCTACAATTTAGTAACTTTCGTTTCCGTTATTGCGTGTGCAAATATACACTTAGAATCCGTATCTACAAGCACTTTTTTAAAATAAATTATTAAAATTTCCTTTAAATCTGCTTTAGCGCTCTTTAACAGCATTTTAAATAAAGGATGAAACTAGATGATTTTTTTGTATTGACTTCTTATAGTCTTACATTTGCTCTATAAATAATAAACAATGGCAAGATTCAAAGAAAATGATTTACCAAAATCAAAAATTACGGCTACTTCACTCAATAAAGCAATAATTATATTTAAATATGCTGGAAATCATAAATGGAAATTTTATGTTGGTTTAATTTTTCTACTCTTTACTGGCGCAACAGCTTTAGCTTTCCCCAAATTAATGGGAATGCTTATTGACTGTGTAAAAAACAAGGAAAATTCTCAGGCAAATACAATCGCTTTAGGTTTGATTGCTATACTTTTTTTACAATCTATTTTTTCCTTTTTCAGATTGTATTTATTCGTCAATTTTACGGAACATACATTGGCAAATCTTAGGTTATCGTTGTACAGTAATTTAGTGAAGTTGCCAATGTCGTTCTTTTCGCAAAAAAGGGTTGGGGAATTAAACAGCCGAATCAGTTCAGATATAACGCAAATTCAAGACACCTTAACCTCTACAATTGCGGAGTTTTTGAGACAATTCATTTTAATTATTGGTGGTGTTTTATTATTGGCAAATGAAAGTATCAAATTAACGTTGTTGATGCTATCCGTTGTTCCGCTGGTTGCTGTTGCAGCAGTTATTTTTGGGCGATTTATTAGAAAATATTCAAAAAATGTTCAAGATAAAGTTGCCGAAAGTCAGGTGATTGTTGAAGAAACGATGCAAGGAATTACTATTGTTAAGGCTTTCGCCAATGAATGGTACGAAATTGCGCGCTACAATGGAAAAATTAAAGAGGTGGTTAAAATAGCCATCAAAGGTGGAAAATACAGAGGATACTTCGCTTCATTCATTATTTTTTGCCTTTTTGGAGCTATTGTTGCCGTAGTTTGGTTTGGAGTTCGTTTAAGTATTAGTGGAGAGATGAGTGTGGGACAATTAATCTCATTTGTATTGTATTCTACTTTTGTAGGAGCTTCTTTTGGCGGAATTGCTGAACTTTATGCCCAAATTCAAAAAGCAATTGGTGCAACCGAACGTGTTTTTGAATTATTAGATGAAACTCCTGAAAAAATTAATTCAACTCAAAATGCTACAACCCAAAAGATAAAAGGGAACGTAACTTTCAATAATGTAGCTTTCAGTTATCATTCTAGGAAAGAAATTAAAGTTTTAAAAGATGTTAGTTTTACCGCTAATTATGGTCAAAAAATAGCTATCGTTGGTCCAAGTGGAACAGGGAAATCAACTATTGCTTCGCTGTTATTACGTTTTTACAATATTGATAGCGGAGAAATATTGGTTGACGGAAAAAATATTTACGATTATGACCTGGAAAATCTGAGAGGAAATATGAGTATTGTTCCACAAGATGTAATATTATTTGGAGGAACCATTAAAGAAAATATTGCTTACGGAAAACCAAACGCTACCGAAGAAGAAATTATTGTAGCTGCACAACAAGCAAACGCTTTGAACTTTATTGAAAGTTTTCCAGAAAAATTTGAGACTATTGTAGGTGAAAGAGGAATTAAATTGTCTGGAGGACAAAGACAACGCATTGCAATAGCTCGTGCCCTTCTTAAAAATCCAAGTATCTTGATTCTTGATGAAGCCACATCATCATTAGACAGTGAAAGCGAAAAACTTGTTCAAGAAGCGTTGGAAATTTTGATGGAAGGAAGAACCAGTATCATTATTGCACACCGTTTATCCACCATTCGAAGTGCGGATCAAATTTTAGTGCTCGATAATGGAAAAATCACAGAGCAGGGAACACATCAGGAATTAATTGCTTTAGAAAATGGAATGTATAAAAACTTAAGCAATCTGCAGTTTAGCAATTCTTAATCCTCTCCCCAACCCTCTCCAAAGGAGAGGGAGCTATAAAGATATTTATACAAAAAGCTCCAATTTTGACAATTGGAGCTTTTTTTATGACTGAAATTGGAGAACTATTTCCCTTTTCTTCTTTTTCTTTCTGCTTTAATCATCGATAGTTCACGGCTTGTTTGTCCCGCTACTGAAGTATTTTCTTCGGCACGACGAATCAAGTATGGCATCACATCTTTCACAGGACCAAAAGGCAAATATTTAGCCACATTATAACCATTAGCTGCCAAATTATAACTGATATTATCACTCATTCCATACAATTGACCAAACCAAATTCTATCATCATTGGTTTTAACGCCTTTTTCCTGCATCAATTCCATCAATTTGTACGTACTTAATTCATTATGCGTTCCCGCAAAAACGGACATGGTGTCAATATGGTCAACCATATAGCGCACGGTTTCGTCATAATTTTCATCTGTAGCTTCTTTTGTAGCACATATTGGAGATGGATATCCTTTCTCTCCCGCACGTGCAATTTCTTTTTCCATGTAAGCACCACGAACCAATTTCATCCCAATAAAGAAACCTTCTTTTTTGGCTTGTTCGTGTAGTTTTTTCAAGTAATCCAAACGATCCCAGCGATACATTTGTAACGTATTGAAAACAATTGGCTTTTCTTTATTGTATTTACGCATCATATCAGTAACTAAATCATCAGCTGCATCTTGCATCCAACTTTCTTCACCATCTATAAGTAATGCCACATTTTTTTTATGAGCTTCACTACAAACTAAATCAAAACGTGCCACTACTCTATTCCATTCTGCTTGCTCGTCAACCGTTAACATATGTTTATCCCCTAATTTTTCATACAAAGCAAAACGTCCAAAACCGGTTGGTTTAAAAACAGCAAAAGGAATTGCTTGACGTTCTCTGGCAAATTCAATCGTTTTTAATGTCATTTCAAGAGCAGCATCAAACTGTTCCTCTTCTTCTTTTCCTTCCACAGAATAATCCAGAACAGAGGAAACGCCTTTGGTATACATTTTATCAACCACAGAAAGACAATCATTTTCATTTACTCCTCCGCAAAAATGATCAAAAACGGTAGCGCGAATCAATCCTTCAACCGGAAGATTAGCTTTTAAAGCAAAATTAGTAACCGCAGTTCCTATTCGAACAAGAGGTTGATTGTCAATCATTTTAAAAAGAAAATAAGCTCTATCGAGTTCTGTATCACTTTTTAACGCAAATGCAACTTGAGTATTATCAAATATTTTTTCCATTCCTGTGGTTTTTTGTGCAAATATAGACAGATTTTGAAAAATATTTAAAAAAACGATAGTTAAATAGTGAAATACGCAATCAAAATTATTTTCAACAGCTTAATAAAATATTCATTGAAATTGATTAAATTTCCTATTAATATTTTTAAAATACTATTTTAATATAAATAAGATATGAAAGCTAAATTAGTAACCGACAAATTAAACACTCAAGAGCCTACATCAGACACTAATTATTTTGATTTAATAACATTATTTTTCATCATTGGTTTTCTAATTATTGATTTTTTACCACAATTTAGGAGTATTGAAATTATTGCTCCCCAATATTTATACTTATCAATACTAAATATAAGTATAGGAGTTTTTATATATTATAATCCTGCCATTCTTACTCAAAATTTAATTTCCATCTATAAAAAAAGCCATATAGTTAAAGCCTGCTTGCTGTTTATTGTATTTTCTGGTGTTTCTTTATTCGCAGCTAGAAATCTATCTTTAGGCATAGTCAATCTAATAAGAATCGTCATTGTTTTTTGTACATTAATTAACTTATCAATTTTATTAAATAACCGACTACACCTAATTTACAAAATTACGTTTCTTATTGGTATCAGCATTTTTATTCAATCATTTCAAGCGTTTTACGATTTTGTTCAATTTTCAAAAACAGATTCGATTTTACATGCTTTAGCTAATTTAAAAGGAAACACTGGAAATATCAATATATTTTCGGCCAGTTTAAGTATCAAAATCCCTTTCTTACTCATAGGAATAGTTCATTTTACAAAATGGAAAAAATGGTTTTTGGTTTTTGTATTATTATTGGCGACAGTTCTTATTTTTTTAACAGGATCAAGAGCAGCATTTTTAAGTTTATTCTTTGAAACACTTATATTTATTCTATTGTATCTAAAGATAAATCCACTGAATAAAATAAATATTTTAACTGTTTCCTACATTATTGTTCCCCTTATCATTTCATTTTTTACAGCCAATCTAATTTTCGAAAAAGGAAAAGGAACAGGTCGATATGAATCTGTTTCAAGTAGAGTAACACAAGTTGGTAATGTAAAAGATGCTTCCATACATGAAAGATTATTGTATTGGAACAACGCATTAAAAATGATTAAAAATAAACCCTTACTGGGCATAGGATTAGGGAACTGGCAAATAGAATCCATTCCTTATGAGAGAAAAACAAATAATGATCATACTATTTCAGCCAATACACACAATGATTTTCTTGAAATCACCGCTGAAACAGGTATTTTAAATGGTTTACTTTATTTGTATATATTTATTATTGCTTTCTGTTTAAATTTAAAAATATTTTTTAAATCGGAAAATCGTGAGCTAACAATAATTGCAATACTTTCTACTTTGCTTTTATTATCTTACGGTATCGATGCTACCTTCAATTTTCCCATGTATAGACCAACAATGCAATTATGGTTTTCATTTTTTCTCGCTTTATCAATTATTAATACTTCATCATCCGAAGAGTTCTTAAAAAGTTATTCTGCTACTAGAACTTCTACTTTTATAATAATCATTTCCCTTTTTACTCTTTATTTTTCTTTTAAAACTTTTAAAGCATATCAGTTGGAAAATGATATTAAAGCTAATTTTCAAACCAACAAATTTACTTTAAGGGCTGATGAAATTGCCCATAATTTACCGCAATATCCTAATGTATTTAGTACTAGTGAACCTTTCGCGACCTATGCTGGAAAATATTATATTGAAGAAAAAAATTATAAACAGGCTTCAAAATATTTGAATATTGGCAATAAAATAAATCCATATCTTGGACGAACAGAGCTTTACAAACATCTCATTGCAACAGGAGAGGGTAGAAATGATAGTGCCTATTTTTACGCCAAAAAAGCTTTAGATATTAGACCTCGAAATAGAGATTATTACATAGCTGCAATTAACTCGGGAATGAATTTAAAAGATACTACAGGAATAATTAAAATTCACAATATCTATACACAGTATAACAATTATCCGGAAGTATGGATAAATACTTCCAGTGCGCTAAATCAATCAGGATATAATAATAAAAAACTGATTTCTTTTATTGACAAAGGATTAAAAACATTTCCTGGCGACAGTCTTTTAAGTGAAAGAAAAAAAATATTTGAAAAGAACATTTTTGAAAATCAAGCGATGCTATTTTTTAATAATTTAAAGTACGACAAAGCTTTAGACTCCTATAAAAAAGCGTTAAATAAAGATCCCAATAATGTTTTCCTCATGCAAAATATTGGAATATGTTTTTATAACTTAAAACAATATTTGAATGCCATTTCTTACTTGAAAAAATCATTAATTTCTGCAGATTTAAAAGATGGAAAAGCAGAATATCTATTGGGTATGAGTTACTTTTTTATAAAAAACAAAGAAAATTGCTGTAAATATTTAAATTTAGCGAAAAATAAAAATTATGGCAATGCCCAAGAAATTATGGCCGAAGAATGCAAATGATCTATTTTTCATTTCTTAAAACTATAATCTTGATTATTTTAAAAAAAATGGATTTAAAAGCTAATTAAAACTCAAGAAAGCTTTATTCATAAAAAAAACATCTTGTGTTTTTTTAAATATATTTTTTATTAATTGTGATATTTTTGTCTAATTATTGAGCAATTTTTAAATACTATTCAGCAAAAATTCCCTTATTTTGCGCTTTCAATTAATCAACAATGATGCAAACGATTCAAGCCAATAATTACCCAATCTATTTCAATGAAAAAGGATATGAAGCACTCAACCTTTATCTAAAAGAAAACAAGTATTCGAATCTATTTATTATTGTAGATAGTAATACCAATGAGTTTTGTTTGCCTAATTTTCTTCCTTATCTGGAAACGGGTCTTACGATTGAAATCATCGAATTTGAAGCAGGAGAACAAAATAAGAATATTGAAACTTGTGTTCAAATATGGAATGTACTCACTGAGCTTGGTGCTGACCGAAAAAGTCTTGTGATTAATTTAGGTGGTGGAGTTGTAACTGATTTAGGAGGTTTTGTCGCTTCAACATTCAAGAGAGGTATTGATTTTATTCATATTCCTACTACTCTACTATCTATGGTTGATGCTTCCGTAGGTGGCAAAAATGGCGTCGATTTAGGAAATTTAAAAAACCAAATCGGTGTTATCAATGTACCTCAAATGGTACTTATTGATACACAATATCTGGATACTTTACCAAAAAATGAAATGCGCTCCGGACTTGCCGAAATGCTGAAACATGGATTGATCTATGACAAGGGATATTGGGAGCAATTTTTAGATTTAAAAGCCATAGATTTTGCAGACTTTGATGAATTAATATACCGATCAGTCGAAATAAAAAACGAAATTGTTTTGCAAGATCCAACAGAGAAAAACATTCGAAAATCATTAAATTTTGGGCATACATTGGGTCACGCCATCGAAAGTTATTTTTTGGAAAATGAAAACAAGACTACTTTATTGCATGGAGAAGCTATAGCCGTTGGAATGATATTGGAAAGTTATATCTCTTTGGATAAAAAACTAATCAATCAAGAGGAGTATATCGAAATAAAATCAGCGATAAAGGGCATTTATGAAGATATTCTATTTGATGAAAATGACATAGAACCCATCTTGGAACTTCTTATTCATGACAAAAAAAATGAATACGGAAACATCCAGTTTGCGTTAATTGAAGGAATAGGAAAAATAAAAATTAATCAATCTGTTGAAAATGAATTAATTCTTAGAGCCTTCCAAGATTATAAATCATAATTTTATTTTTAATAAAAAGGATTGCTTTACGTATATAATATTTTTTACATTTGCCACGATGAAAAAAAGTCAAAACAAAAGAAATTATAGTTCGAATAAAAACAGAAACAACATGTCTTTTCTAAGAATGTTGAAGCGTTTTAATTCCATTAAAGGGAACTTTAGTTTTGATATTTTCCAATATCTGAAAGCAGATCATGAAAAGCTTCAAATTATTTATGCTAATATTCGAGTTTGAATTTTAGATTAGTTTATTTTTACATTAAATTCAATCTAAAACATTAAAAACCAAATGAATACAAAATATTCTGACTTAATAAATCAAACTTATTATTTCCCCCAAGAAGAATTTACATTAAACAAAGATAATCTTCTGTTTCACAATATCGATTTGATGAAACTTGTTGAAAAATACGGTACGCCGTTAAAATTTACCTATTTACCTCAAATTTCCAATAATATTAACAAAGCCAAAAGCTGGTTTCGTAAATCAATGGAGAAAAATAAGTACGAGGCAAAATATTATTATTGCTATTGTACAAAAAGCTCTCATTTTGAATTTATAATGAATGAAGCTTTCAAAAATAATATTCACATTGAAACTTCTTCTGCTTTTGATATTAATATTGTTGAAAATCTATTGGCAAACGGTAAAATCAACAAAAGCACCTACATAATATGCAATGGTTTCAAAAGAGATCAGTATGTGGAAAACATTGCTCGATTAGTCAATAATGGGCATAAAAATGCCATTCCAATTATTGATAATTTTGAAGAGCTTGATTTGCTTCAAGGGCAAATTAAAGGGAAATTCAAAATAGGAATCCGTATTGCCGCTGAAGAAGAACCTAAATTTGAGTTTTATACTTCTCGTTTAGGAATTGGATATAAAAACATTGTTCCTTTTTATAAAAAAGAAATCAAAGAAAATAAGAATTTGGAACTTAAAATGTTGCACTTTTTTATCAATACCGGTATCAATGACAATGCTTATTACTGGAATGAACTAGTAAAATGTATCAAAGTGTATGTGGCACTGAAGAAAGAATGTCCTAGCTTAGATGGTTTGAATATTGGTGGAGGTTTTCCTATCAAAAATTCATTGGCATTTGAATATGACTATCAATATATGATTGACGAAATTATCAATCAGATAAAAATCGCTTGTGATGAAGCTGAAGTTGATGTTCCAAATATTTTTACAGAATTTGGTTCTTTTACGGTAGGTGAAAGTGGTGGCGCAATTTATCAGATATTATATCAAAAACAACAAAATGACAGGGAAAAATGGAACATGATTGATTCTTCTTTCATTACCACACTTCCTGACACTTGGGCAATCAATAAGCGTTTTATTATGTTGGCTGTCAATCGCTGGAATGAAACTTACGAACGGGTTTTACTGGGCGGACTGACTTGTGACAGCGATGATTATTACAATTCAGAGCAAAATATGAATGCCATATATTTACCAAAATACAATAAAGAAAAACCATTATATATTGGATTTTTCAACACAGGAGCGTATCAGGAAACTATAGGTGGATACGGCGGATTACATCACTGCTTGATTCCACAACCAAAACATATCTTAATTGATCGTGATGAAAATGGAATTTTGGCAACCGAAGTATTTTCAGAACAACAAACATCACAGGACGTTTTAAAAATTTTAGGTTACGATAGAAAATAAATAATCAAATACACAATTAGTCAATTTAAAAATTATTATATTTGAGTGTAACCATTCAATGAATTGATTTTTAAATCTTTAAATCCAATAAAATGAGTAAAGGACCTATCAGTCAGTTTATTGAAAAGCATTATTTGCATTTCAATTCTGCATCTTTAGTTGATGCTGCCAAGGCATACGAACAACAATTAGCAAATGGTGCCAAAATGATGGTGAGCATGGCTGGTG
Source organism: Flavobacterium sp. CG_9.10 (assembly GCF_015752245.1). Classification (NCBI taxonomy): domain Bacteria; kingdom Pseudomonadati; phylum Bacteroidota; class Flavobacteriia; order Flavobacteriales; family Flavobacteriaceae; genus Flavobacterium; species Flavobacterium sp. CG_9.10. Next base: position 24,212 of record NZ_JADOVD010000011.1, on the reverse strand, counting down.
CGATGAGTACCGCAGAAATTGGAAAGATTTTTTCAGAAATTATTCGTCAGGATAAAGTTCATATTATTTCTTGTACGGGCGCAAATCTTGAAGAAGATATTATGAATCTCGTGGCACATTCTCATTATGAAAGAGTTCCAAATTATAGAGATTTGACTCCACAAGATGAATGGGATTTATTAGAAAGAGGATTAAATCGAGTAACTGATACTTGTATTCCAGAGCATGAAGCATTCCGTCGTTTGCAAAAACATATTTTCAAGATATGGAAAGATGCAGATGATAAAGGAGAAAGATATTTTCCACATGAATTTATGTACAAAATGTTGCTTTCAGGGGTTCTTGAAGAATATTACGAAATTGATTTAAAAGACAGTTGGATGTATGCAGCTGCTGAGAAGAACTTACCTATTATTGTACCAGGATGGGAAGACAGTACTATGGGAAACATTTTTGCTTCGTATGTAATTAAAGGAGAACTGAAAGCTTCCACAATGAAATCAGGTATTGAATATATGGTTTTCTTATCAGACTGGTATCCGAAAAATAGTGCCAATGGTGTAGGTTTCTTTCAAATTGGCGGTGGAATTGCAGGTGATTTCCCAATCTGCGTGGTTCCAATGTTATACCAAGATATGGAAATGCATGACATTCCTTTCTGGAGTTATTTTTGTCAGATTTCAGATTCAACGACCAGTTATGGTTCGTATTCTGGAGCGGTACCGAATGAAAAAATTACTTGGGGTAAATTAGATATAAAAACGCCAAAGTTTATTATTGAGTCCGATGCTACAATTGTGGCACCTTTAATTTTTGCTTATTTATTAGATTTATAGAATAACTATATGAAAAGAGTAATTGTAGATTACGCAAAACTTACCAATGAAATTTTGAATCTTTTGGTGGAAAGATTTCCTGATGGATATGATGATTCTAACATCATTCGTTTTAGAAATGCTAAAAACGAATTAATTGAAGCTGTAGAAGTTCGTACTGAAGATACTATTTATTTAGTAAAAGTCAGTACAAAACTTGCTGACAGAATTGAAAATTACGATGAAGATGATGAAATTGATAATGTTGTAGAACCAATAAGCGGAATCGAGCTTGATGATGACGATGCAATTGAAGATGATGACGAAGATGAAAATCTTGACAAGCCGGATTCTGATTCAGAAGACGGGGATGATGATGACGATGATAAAGAAGAAAAAGTACTTTCTGACGAATACGACGACGAAGACGAGGATTAATACTATTCTGGCTATAAACATAAAAGGAACTCGTGGAGAGTTCCTTTTTTTATTCCCTTTGATTCAAAATATAAGCCTAAATGACAACATCTATTTTACATGCCTCGCTCAAAGAAAACTTTGGTTTTGAAAAATTCAGACCCAATCAGGAAGATATTATAAACTGTATTCTTAGTGGCCAAGATACGTTGGCAATTATGCCAACAGGTGGAGGAAAATCAATCTGTTTTCAACTCCCAGCATTGCTTTTACCCGGAATTACAATCGTAATCTCTCCATTAATTGCTTTAATGAAAGACCAAGTCGATAGTTTAAAAGCGAATGGTATTCCCGCCTGTTTTATCAATAGCAGTCAAACTGAAGCGGAACAGCAATTTTATATGGAGAGCTTAAAATCGAATGTAATCAAGTTGGTTTATATAGCTCCTGAAAGTTTGTCATATCTCGATGGTATTTTCAATCAACTTACGGTAAGCCTTATTGCCATTGACGAAGCGCATTGTATTTCGGCTTGGGGGCATGACTTTCGTCCTGCATATACCAATTTAGGTTATTTAAAAAAACGCTTCCCTTCTACTCCAATCTTAGCTTTAACTGCCACTGCGGATAAAGCAACACGTAAGGATATTAGTGATCAATTAAACCTGATAAATCCTAGAACTTTTGTCGCTTCTTTTGATAGAAAAAATTTAAGTCTAGAAGTCCGTCCCGCTTTAGATCGAGTAAAACAAATTATAGATTTCATCAAAGAAAAGCCAAATGAGTCTGGTATTGTTTATTGCTTAAGCCGCAAAACCACGGAAGAACTTGCCGAAAAATTGCAGAAAATTGGCATCAATGCAAAAGCCTATCATGCAGGTTTAGATAATAAAATCCGCTCAAAAACCCAAGATGAATTTATCAATGATGATTGCCAAGTCGTTTGCGCTACTATTGCTTTTGGGATGGGAATTGATAAATCAAATGTTCGCTGGGTAATTCATTATAATTTGCCAAAAAATATAGAAGGATACTATCAAGAAATTGGTCGTGCCGGTCGGGATGGATTACCTTCTGAAACGGTATTGTTCGAAAGTTACGGCGATGTAATTCAATTGCAAAAATTTGCTTCTCAAGGTTTGAACGCCGAAGTGCAATTGGCAAAATTAGAAAGAATGAAGCAATATGCTGATGCTTTGAGTTGCCGAAGAAAAATATTGCTTTCTTATTTTGGGGAATTGGTTACGGAAAATTGTGGGAATTGCGATATTTGTAAAAATCCACCTGCGTTCTTCGATGGAACTATAATCGCTCAAAAAGCATTATCCGCGATTATTCGTTTAAAGGAAACCGAACCTTTACCAGTAATCATTGACTTTTTACGTGGATCGAAAAACGCCTATATTTTCGAAAAAGAATATCAAAATCTGAAAACGTATGGCGTGGGTAGCGATATCTCTTGGTACGATTGGAATCAATACATTATTCAGCTAATAAATCAAGGGATTTGCGAAATCGCTTTCCACCAACAAAATAAAATCCGACTAACATCCTTAGCCGCTGAAGTTCTATTTGAAGGAGAAAAAGTACAATTGACAACGGTTCAGAAAATCAATATTGATAAATCCGATATTAAAGAAGTTAAAACTAAAGCTGCTGCTAATTCTCTTTTTGAAACACTTAGAAAACTACGTTACGAAATTTCAAAAAAAGAAAATGTTCCTGCCTATGTCATTTTTAGTGATGCGGCTTTACGCCAAATGGAAACCGAAAGACCTATGAGCGATGAGGAATTAATAGCGATTGATGGTGTTGGGAAAGCAAAACTTGAAAAATATGGAGATGCTTTTATAAAAGCTATTATTGATTTTCAGCAATCTAAAAATAGTAAAAAAAAGAAAGAAGCAACTACATATAAAGAAACTCTAATTTTATTCCAAGACGGTCTTTCTGCCGAAGAAATTTCTGTTAAAAGAAAATTAGGTCTTGCAACAATCATTTCTCACTTAGCTAAATTATATGTTGATGGACATCAAATTGATTTAAGTGAATTTGCATCGAAAGGTGAAGTTTCAAAAATTAGAGCAGCACAAATCGAACTGGAATTCCCTACTACATTAAAACCCTATTTTGATTTTTTTGAAGAACAAATTACCTATGATAAAATAAGAATTGGTTTGGCAATAATTGAAAAAGAAAAAAGTATTTTAAAATAACATGATAAACTCGTTCCCTGCTTTTGTAAATTCTTCGACTGAAATTTTAATTTTGGGAACTATGCCTGGAGTCGCGTCACTAACCAAGCAAGAATATTATGCACACCCAAGAAATCATTTTTGGAAAATAATCTATACGATTTTAAGTAATTCAACAATTTCGCCAATTTTCGAAGAAAAAATAGAACTGCTACAAACTAATAAAATTGGAATATGGGACGTACTGGAAAATTGTGAAAGAAAAGGAAGTTTGGACATTCATATTAAAAATCAAAAAGAAAATGATTTTGACGCTTTACTCAAAGAATTTCCATCGATAAAAAAAATAGTTTTCAACGGAAAAGAAAGTCATAGATTTTTTTTGAAAAAATTTGGACAAATAGAAGGCATTACTTATTATGTAATGCCTTCAACCAGTCCTGCTAATACAATGTCTTTTGAAAATAAATTGAAAATTTGGTCTGCATTTTTAGACTAAATTATAAATATCTCTCTTGAAAAACTTTTTGATGATGTTTTTGATGCCCAATGATAATAAAACCAATCGCACGAACAGAAACCTCTGCATTTGAAGCAACTCCAATTCTTCCAAACTGTTCTTCTGAAAAACTTTTAAAAAGTAATAAGGTAGATTGTCTTACCGCAGAAAGCTCCATCAATAAATCCTGAATGCTTCTACCATTAGCATTTGTATTTTCAACATAATCATTCTCTTCAAAACCCGGTAAAGGCGTTTTGTCATTTCGAGAAATTCTCATCGCACGATAAATAAAAACTCTTTCAGCGTCAATTAGGTGCTGAATAATATCTTTGATAGTCCATTTTCCTTCGGCATAACGAAAATCAAATTTGTCCATAGGGATGTTTTGTACAAATCTGATGAAATCATGTAAGCAAATTTCTAACTCTTCTATCAATTCTACATTTTGTAAAGCGTTAATATATGGAGAATAAAATTTGGCATATTCGTTTACTGGCAATTGATTTGAATTCATATTTTTTATTTTTAGGCTGAATTTCGACTTGCATTAGTATTTCCAAAAAGTGAACGTGTAACAATTTTCTCATACACTTTTATTAAATTCTCATCAGGGTTTTTGTCCTTATTAAGTTCATTAATTTTCAATAAAGCATATTGTTGTATTGTCAACAATGGCAATACAATACGCTCTCTTATCGCTATTGAAGCTTTACCATCAGGATAATTTTCCATGAGCTCTTTATGACCCGCTATTTTCAATAATAACCTTTTGCTTTCTAAAAATTCATCATAGATAATCTGCCAAAACTCCCCAAATTCAGGATCTTTTTTCATGTAAGCAGTCAATGGGAAAAATGATTTAGCCAATGACATCATACTGTTTTCAAGCAGCGTTTTAAAAAATAACGAGTTGTCATATAAATCTTGTACTTTATCCCATTGATTGGTTTCCTCAAAATACTTCAACGCAGTTCCCACTCCAAAAAAACCAGGCACGTTCTGTTTTAGCTGACTCCAAGATCCTACAAAAGGAATTGCACGCAAATCAGCAAAATCTAAACTTTCAGATTTACTTCGTTTTGAAGGTCGGCTTCCTATATTTGTTTTAGCATAATATTTTAAAGTACTCATTTGTTCCAAATATGGAATAAATTTAGGGTGATTCTTGAAACTTAAATATTTCTCATAGCCTAAACCAGCTAATTTATCTAAAATATCTTTTTCATTAATTGTCAATTCATTTTGACCTTTATTAAAAACCTGATTCGTAACACCGGCGCTTAATAAATTCTCGAGGTTATATCTACACGAATCCAAAGTTCCAAAATTTGAACTTATCGTTTGTCCTTGAACGGTAATTTGAATCTCGTTATTTTCTATATTAGGACCTAGTGAAGCATAAAATTTATGCGTTTTTCCGCCTCCACGAGCTGGAGGGCCGCCACGTCCATCGAAGAATATAGCTTTTACACCATATTTTCTCGAAATTTCAGTCAGCTCTTCTTTGGCTTTGTAAATACTCCAATTAGCCATTAAATACCCACCATCTTTTGTACCATCAGAAAAACCAAGCATGATTGTTTGCTTCATCGATCTATTTGCCAAATGCTCCGAGTAAGCAGGATTAGTATACAATTTCTCCATTATGGCATGTGCATTTTGCAAATCATCAACTGATTCAAAAAGCGGAATAATATCAACCGATGGATTTTCCCAATTACTCAATCGGAAAAGCGCCAAAGTTTCCATTACATTAAGTGCGCTTTCATTATTACTAATTATATAGCGATTAGCACCGTATTCACCATTTTGCTCCTGTATCGTTTTTATCGCTTGAATAGATTCGATAGTAGATTTAGTAATTTCATTTTCAAATACAGTAGGATCAAGATTAGCTGTTGTATTAGACAACACAACAAACTTTTCTTCTTCCTTTAAATCAAAATAATTTTCAGGAAAAACAGACGAATTGGATTGTAAAAAATATTTTACAACATCTTCAAAAACACTATCGTGAATTTTACTGTTTTGGCGAATGTCTAAAGAAGCAAAATGAAAACCAAACAAATTCACTTTAATAAGAAGCGCATCAACTTCATCTAAGTATAATGATTGATGTTGATCTATTATAATCTGTTTTATTTTATTTAATTGTGCTTTAAATTCATTCAAAGTAAGATAAATTTCACCTCGGGAATAAAAAACAGACCTATAAAGTTTATATTCAAGTTCGGAAACCAAAATATCTACACCTGAGAAAGTTAGTTTTCTTTTTAAATTTCTAATTTCAATATAATAGCATTTTAATATTGAAGTTCTCAAACGCTCCGCGACTTTCAAAGTAATCTTGGTAGTTACAAATGGATTACCATCACGATCACCACCTGGCCAAAATCCAAGTTTAATTAATGGGTTATTAATTGATTTTCCTTCAAAAATATTCTTTTGAAGGTATTGCACCATTTCTCCAGAAGTTTGATAAAATACATTTTCAAGATACCAAATCAAGCTGACCGCTTCATCAAAAGGATTCGGTTTTTCGTTCTTAATAAAAGGAGTTTTGCCTAACTGAGCTAATAATTGCTTAATATCAAACAAGTTATTTTGTCGAATAGCATCCGTTAAATCATTGATAATACCCAAAACTGCTCCAGGATAAAACTGAGTTGGATGCGCAGTTAAAACCGTTCTTACATTGAAGTTTTCTAAAAAATGAATCAACTCATCCTCTTTGTCTTTATCATCTAATTTTTCTTTAATATCTCTCAAAGACCCCCTTCCTTCCATATTGTTTACGACAGGAAAAGCGGCATCTTCAATGGCATCAAATAAAACAATTTGACGCTCGATATATTGAATAAAACGAAACATTAAATCAATTTTTTCTTCTTCAGAAGCGCTATTCAAATATTTTTCCGCAAAAAAATCAAGTATTTCTTTTGGTGTTTCTTGTTTTTTAAAACCGACGTCACAAATGTCTGTAAATAAGGGAAGTAAAACACCTGTATTACCTATAGAATCAAAAGGCAACGTTATAAAAACACTGTTATAAATGTGATATTTTGATAGAACGTCTTGGTTGAAACGTTCAATTTTTGGTAGTGTATACATAATCTAGTTGTAGTTGGTTTAATAGAAAAATTTGTGATAAAAAAAACCCCAAGAATTAACTTGAGGTTATATTTTAAAATATAGCATTCAAGATTAATTACATATTTTTAAAAATAGTATGCATTAACCGCTTCTTATCATTGATACTTTCTTCAAGCGAAATCATAGTCTCCGTTCTGTAAACACCGTCAATATCATCAATCATAAAGATTACATCTTTAGCATGCTTAGTATCTTTAGCTCTAATTTTACAGAAAATGTTGAATTTACCTGTTGTTACAGAGGCTACAGTCACATAAGGAATTTCATTAATTCTTTCTAAAACAAACTTCGTTTGAGATGTATTATTAAGAAAAACACCAACGTAGGCGATAAATGAATACCCTAATTTATCATAATCAAGAACTAAAGAAGATCCCATAATAATTCCTGCATCTTCCATTTTTTTAACTCTGACATGAACAGTTCCCGCAGAAATCAACAATTTTTTTGCAATATCTGTAAATGGAACTCTTGTATTATCTATCAACATATCTAATATCTGGTGATCTACTTCATCTAAACGAAACTTACTCATAATTCTTTAATTTATATTTATAATCACTATAACAAAGTATAAAAATATACATAAAAAACAACAAATCGATACTAAAATTATCTTTTTATCATTCCGTTAACAAATTTTATGTTATTATCTAAATAAAAATCAGCTTTTTGATTTAATTTCGGAATGTCATCAAGATCATCTCTATATAGCGCTCCGTTAGCATCATATTCAAAATGACCAAAATAATTTTCCAAATTGCCTATTTGTGTTATGTAGGCATTAAAACTAATCTGATTTTCAATTAATTCCTCTTTGTATTGTGCTGCAAAATTGGTGATTATTTCATTACCATCATAATTTATCTTGATGTTTTTGTATATAAAATCATAAAAAACCACTTTATTTTGAGGAATATTCAAATATTTGTTAATTCCATTAACAACTATAACGTTTTCGCAAAGTGTCATAAATCCGGAAATTAACGCCATGAAAACATATTTTCGTGTTTCTTCTCTCTGATAATCATTTGGAAAATGCCCTGCTTCAAATAATAAAGTGGGCACTCCTAAATATTGAAAGGTATCTCCAATGCAATTAATGTTAAACGAATCATCAAAACGCCCAATCTGATTTGGTAAATATTCCTGAAGAACTTCATTTATCGCAGCAATTAAGTTAATCGCCTTCAATCTGGAGTCATTTATTTCCCGTTCTTCATTATAAGAAGGGGCCAAAAAAGATAATGTAGCCGGCATCCCAATATCGCTTACGCCAAAGATAGTTCGCTGATCATGAAGATTAAAGCAGTAATGAGGTTGGAATTCTTCAAAAACCGCTCTCAATAACTTACTTTCAGGCTGAGACAGGATTTGAGAATCTCTATTCAAATCTACTTTATTAGCATTTTCCCGAGTATATAACTTCGCTCCATCAGGATTTAACATTGGAATACAGCAAAAAGTAAATGCGTTCAGCATTTTCTTTGCCAGTTCTGAATCACTTTTCAATACGCTTACAAAATCAAAAAGCGCTTTAGTTGTCGTACTTTCATTTCCATGCATTTGTGACCAAAGAAAAATTCTGGTTTTCCCAACGCCAATTTGATACGTATAAATCGGCTTCTTGAGTACCGATTCACCAATAATTTTGAGTTCGTTATTGGTGTTTAATTTGTGTAATAAAGGTTCAATTGAATCTAAAGAAAGGTAACGACCTTGAATAGATTCTTCTTTATATTCTATAAATAACTCTTCTAAATTCATACCCTATTATTTGATTTACAAAAGTAAACATCTTTATATTTACATTTGTAAACACTTTTGTTATGGAATATTTTAGAGATGTAAACATCTTTATTGGTTTTATTAGGCTGATTAGATTGGTTATTATTAACAATTGTTATTTACTTATAAATATGAATGCTAACATTTAATTATCAATAATTTACGATATTTTAATTAAATTAAAACTTTACGTTTTTTATCTAAAAAACATGTATTTACACTTGTAATTTTGGTTATTCTATTTGATTTGATTACATTTGTAAATAGATAGCTTTTAAATATAATTTACAATGGTAAACATAGAGGATTTCATAAAAAGATTAGAAATTATACTAGATTATTACAGTCTGAACGCATCGTCATTTGCCGATAAAATTGGCGTACAGCGTTCTAGTTTGTCTCACCTCCTTTCGGGAAGAAACAAACCAAGCTTAGATTTTATTCTTAAAATTTTAGAGGTTTTTCCAGAAGTGGATTTGTATTGGATTTTAAATGGTAAAGGAACATTTCCAAAAAATACTATTGCTGTTGAAAAAAGAGAAAACCAAGTGGAGGACGTTTCAAAGCAAAATAGCTCCACTACTTCAAAAGAAGAATCAATTCCGGAAAATTTATTTTCGGAAATACAGCATCCAATAAATTTAAATTCATCGGAAACAAAAAAAGTAGAAAATCAAAATTCTATAATAAATTCCACTTCAAGCGAAGTGGAAAAAATTGTATTCTTTTATAAAAATGGAACTTTTAAAGTTTTTAATCCAAATTAAAATAGACTAGAGAAAAAATCAATGAATGAGTAGAAAATACTCTATTTACAGCATGTACCCTTTTTCAGCGTCTTTACCAAGTACTCCGATAAAATGATTTTTCAAAATAATTAAATCAGCTTCTATATTTCCGCTGGGAATTAATGGTTGACCAAAATTGACTTCTTTTTTACCAAAATCAAAAGCTACGGGAATTATTGGAACATTTGCTTTCAAAGCAATATAATAAAATCCAGTTTTAAGTTCAGTTACTTTTTTACGAGTTCCCTCTGGCGCTACTGCAAGTCGAAATGTACTTCTTCGGTTAAAAATTTCTGCGATCGAATCTACTTTATTTAACCCTCCCGCTCTATCTAAGGGTTCGCCTCCCATGTACCTGAAATAAAAACCTAAAGGAAAGCGGAATAATTCTTTTTTACCCACCCAATTCATCTCTAAACCTGTAATTCCTCTGGTAAAAATACCCAAATAAAAATCGTGCGCACTCGTGTGAGGCATTACCATCATTACACATTTCTTGATAGCTGGATCTATTGAGCCTTCAATTTTCCAACCCATAAGTCTGAAAAATATCCATTCGTACAATTGTTTCTTCATTCTTATAATTATTTTAATACAAAATAAATAATTTAAATCTTATTTTTGAGGAAAACTGCCACTTATGATTAAAAAACTTTTCAGTTACCTTATTCCTATAAAAATATATCAGGCAAAATCAGCGGTAAGTAAATCTATTGAAGTTACTTGGGCAAATGGTGAGTTGGTCTTAGATTCGGAAAATGCTAATTATTCCTATGGGAGTTTGCAACGTATTTTACGCATTGGTTTAAAAAAAATCGGTTTTGAAAAGATTGTAGCCATGGATTCAATTTTAATTCTTGGCGTTGCCGGCGGAAGCGTTATAAAAACATTGGTAGATGAAATTAAATTTGAAGGGCAAATCACTGGAGTCGAAATTGACCCTGAAATAATCAAAGTAGCAAATAAATATTTTAAGCTTGAGGAAATTAAGAACCTAGAAATTGTTATTGAAGATGCTTTTGAATTTGTTTTAAAAACCAAAGAAAAATACGATTTGATAATTATAGATATTTTTCAGGATACTACTATGCCAAACTTTTTATTTGAAACGTTTTTCATCAATCGTATCTGTTTTCATTTAAAAAATAAAGGGTTCGTCCTTTTCAACACTATGATTTTGAATGAAAATCAAAATCAAAGAAATAAAAAATATGTGTCTGAATTTTATGCGCATCAATTCAAAATTAAAACTATTCCTAGAATTGAAATTCATAATGAATTGATAGTAATTGAAAAACTGGTGTGATAAAAACTCACCTTGTCATTCCGAATTTCACGAAGTATCTGCTGGAAATGGCTTTTTCCTTTTATAGTTCTGTAAATTATTTTGTATATTAGAGTGGGATTACCCAAATGAAAATTAAATGAAAAAAATTATAAAAAAACTTTTCTTAGGAAATATTTCTAAGGTTCCAAAACCCGAGTTTAATCCTATTCAGAAGCGAATACAAAATATTAAAGCGATTTGGAATAACGACCATCAAGATGATAATGGTATAGAAAAAATGGTGCGTTTGTTTCTTTCCTCCTCTCAATTACTTTTTCCTGGAATATATATCAAATATTTTGCTTTTAAGAAGGGAATCGAATACGAGGATTTAGCGGTGGATTTTTATGTTTTGTTAAAAGTTGTATTTCCTTTAATTATCCTGGTAAACGGTGTAGAAAACAACCACTTCCTTATTGCCCTACTAGTTTATGTACTGCTAGAAACAATATTGTATATTCCCACCTTAATTTTTGCTTCTGATTTGTTTTCTAAACCACGTTCCTATAAAAGATCGATGTTATTACTTTTCTTTAATTATATGGAAATTGTTTTTGCTTATGCCGTACTTTATTCTTGCGACAGTTATTTGAATAAACCTTTCATTAATTGGTTTGACGCCGTCTATTTTAGTATAATAACTTCTTCCTCTATTGGATATGGCGATTTTTATCCGGTAACTACCGAAGGTAAATTCCTAGTCAGCACTCAAGCCTTGTTATTTTTATTTTTTGTCGTCTTATTTTTAAATTTTTTCTCTACCAAAATAAAATCAAAAGGGTATTTTGAGCAGGAAAACGAAAACTAACTTACAACATCAATCTTGCTTTTTGCAAATCTTCTAGTGTGTCAATTCCAATTCCCACATGAGTAGTTTCGACCATTTTGATGCGTTTTCCAAATTCCAAATAACGCAATTGCTCCAGTTTTTCGGATGCCTCCAATGATTTCATAGGTAAACTGTAAAAATCTAATAACGCCTGTTTTCTAAAAGCATAAATGCCAATATGTTGAAAATATCGAACACCCACATTTTTCTCTCTCGGATACGGAATTACTGAACGAGAAAAGTACAATGCAAATCCGTTTTGATCCACCACTACTTTTACATTGTTAGGATTATTGATTTCTTCTTCGTCTTTGATTTCACGCATCAAGGAAGCTAAATCTACCTCTTTTGCCAAATCTTTTCTGAAAATCTCAATCAATTCCAGCAACGGTTCGGTATTAATAAAAGGTTCATCTCCCTGCACATTTACCACAATTTCAACGTCAAGATTTGCAACGGCTTCAGCAATGCGGTCGCTTCCTGATTCGTGTTCTTTGATACTCATAATGGCTTTTCCGCCATTAGAAACAATTTCATCATAAATCAAATCCGAATCAGTCACCACAAAAACATCATCGAACAATTGCGTGTTTATGGCGGCTTCGTACGTTCTTAAAATCACGGTTTTACCTCCTAAATCCTGTATCAGTTTTGCTGGAAATCGTGTAGAAGCGTATCGTGCGGGTATGACTGCTATTATTTTCATTTTGTTTTTTATTTCTGTTGAAACAATTGTTTGTAATTTGGTCTTAGATTACTTTTTCAATATTTGCCAAATTAGTAAACCAATATTTATAAGTCCAATACCAATATTAATACGAGTGAATAATTGGTTTTGCCTATCATTTTTTATATTTTGTTTGGCAATTTTCTTACTGAGTTTGTTGGCTTTTATATTAGATATTGCAAGTTTATTTTCAAGCTCTTCCTTTTGAAGATGATTTTCCTCTTTATTTCTCTCAGTTTTTTCAAGTTCTTTAAAACCGCCTTTTTCCAAAAATAACTTTGTGCTAATATTCGGAATAATTAATGAAGCATCATTTGTCAAAATAAATTCCAAAACAGAATTAGAATGATCTTGCATCTCCTTAAAAATATGTTCTATTTCTTCCTCTGATTTGTTGGGCAATAGATTCTTTGAAATCTCATATGCAGAAGAAGGTTCGCCAAAACCTTTTGATAAACTATACTCTAAAATTTTGTCCTTTATTTCGATATTGTTCATCATTTAATGCACTATTTTTAATGTTGTTTCTCCTAATTTTTAATCAAATATAAGCTTTATTCCCACAAAACCACCCTACATAATCTTCACCGAAGTCATACTCAAAGAACCACCCAATAATTTATCATTAAACAAACTCAGTTCTTCGGTTTTCCCTTTTAATCCCAAAGTATAAATCAAAGGTAAATAATGTTCTGCCGTTGGAATCGCAAGTTGTAACGCTTTGCTTTGTTTTTCAAAATCAATTAGAGGCTGAAAATTCCCGTCTGTTAAATAATCATTTATTGTTGCTTTGGCTTCAATCGCCCAATCGTAACCGTAATTGTCTTTGTCAAAATTACGATAATCAACCAATCCCAAATTATGAACGATGTTCCCGCTGCCAATAATTAGGATTCCTTTGGTACGCAAGGCACTTAATTTTTTAGCCAAATCAAAATGATATTGCGCCGGTTTTGTATAATCAATACTCAACTGAATTACAGGAACATTGGCTTCGGGATATAAATGCTTGATTACACTCCAAGCTCCGTGATCTAAACCCCAATGTTCGTCTAGTTCGACTTCCGTTGGCAACAATAATTCCTTGGTTTCTAAGGCTAATTCCGGACTTCCTTTTGCAGGATATTGAACATCAAACAAGGCTTGTGGAAAACCTCCGAAATCATGAATCGTTCGGGGCATTTCCATAGTGGTTACTTTGGTTCCATTAGTAAACCAATGCGCCGAAATACACAAAATTGCATTCGGTTGTGGTAAAGTTTTGGCTAAGTTCCGAAAACCCGTTACAAACTGATTTTCCTCAATCGCATTCATCGGACTTCCGTGTCCCAGGAATAAAACAGGCATTTTTTCGGTATTCGAAAAAGTGCTTGAAATTTTATGTAAATCGTTTAAGGTGTTCATGCTGAATAGAATTTGTTTATTCTTGATTATCCGTTCTTTCTATTAAATCCCAAAGATTACCATAAATATCAGAAAAAACAGCGACTTTTCCGTACGGTTCCACAATTGGCTCTTTAATAATTTCAATCTGATTATCCAATAAATTTTGGTAATCTCTTTCAAAATTATCGGTTTCTAAAAATAGAAAAACGCGACCACCAGTTTGATTACCTACTCTAGTTAACTGTTCTACATTTATCGCTTTTGCAAGAAGCAAACTGAACCCCAGCGCGCCTTTTGGTGCAACTAAAACCCAACGCTTTGCACTATCTAAAACGCTATCTTCGATTAAGTCAAAATGCAATTTTTGGGTATAAAAAGCAATTGCTTCATCATAATCAGCAACAACCAAAGCAATATGCGCTATTCTTTGTTTCATTATTTATATAATTTACTCTTCAAAACTTTCGTCCTTAAACCCTATCAAATATAATTTATTCTTGGCTCTGGTCATTGCAGTGTACAACCAGCGAATATAATCTCGATTTATTCCATCTGGCAAATAGGGCTGTTCTATAAAAACCGTATTCCATTGACCACCTTGTGACTTATGACAGGTTATTGCATACGAAAATTTAACTTGAAGTCCATTAAAATATTCGTTTGCTTTTACTTTTTGAAACTGATTGTATTTGGTTTCGCCTTCATAATCCTTCAACACTTCTTGGTATAATCTATTCGATTCTTCGTAAGTGAGCGAAGGTGATTCGCTTTTTATAGTGTCCAATAATAGAACCGTTTCAAACGGAATCTGACTCGGATAATCGATCATTCGTATTTTTACTTTGGCAAACTTAAAACCGTATAATTCTTTGATATTGAAAATTTCCAACACTTCAATAATATCACCGTTGGCAATAAACCCAGCTTCATCAGAATCTTTTAACCAAAAATAATTGTTCTTCACCACCATCAAAAAATCGCCTGTGGAAAGTTCGCTTTCTTTATCTAAGATTTTTGTTCTGATTTGTTCATTATATTGATTCGCTCTTTTATTCGAACGAACAATAAACGCGGTATCTTCGATACTATAATTGCTGTAAGCAGAATTAATCGCATCCTGAATATCGTATCCATCAGTTAGTCGAACGATATCTTTAAATTTCTTGACATTAAACTTGAATTCACTAATAAAAGAATCTTTCAGTAATTCCCGAAGTTCTGTCGCATTATGCAAAATCCCAGAATTTTCTTCCTGTCGCATGACTTCATCAAGTTCGATATGCTCCACTTCTTTGTTGTAATTCATTCCCAAAGTACGAATATCCAATGCGGGACTGATGTCTAAATTTACTGGTGGCAATTGAGCCGTATCTCCCAATAAAATCATCTTACAATTAGTTCCTGAATACACATACGAAATCAAATCATCCAATAAAGAACCGTTTTCGTACAATTTAGAATCGGAATTCGTGTCCGAAATCATCGAAGCTTCATCGACTATAAAAATCGTGTTTTTATGTTTGTTTTGCTGTAAAGTAAATGAAACTCCACCTCCGGAGGATTTCTTTGGAAAATAGATTTTTTTATGAATCGTAAAAGCGGGTTTGTTAGAATAATTGGCAATTACTTTTGCCGCACGACCTGTTGGAGCCAGCAAAACATATTTTTTATTGATGTCCAATAAACTATTGACAATCGTAGAAATCACAGTCGTTTTTCCGGTTCCTGCGTATCCTTTTAATACAAAAATGGTATCATTATTAGGTTCTGTCAAAAAAATGGCTATTTTTTGAAAAAAAATATCCTGTTTGTAGGTGGGTCGAAATGGGAATTTTTTTTGTAAAAGGCTATAAAACAGGGAGGAATTCATGTGCAATTGATTACTGTAAAATGAACTTCAAATATAAGTATGAAATTCGAGGGAAACACATAATTCGACATTAGAATCAAAAAAAATTGTAAGTTTGCGAACTCATTTAATTCTTTCTAAATTCGAATACAGAAATGGATTATAAATCAAAATATGTCAACACAAAATACTAACATAACCGAAAAGGTCTATAAAAAGCTTTCCATTCAAGTTTCCTTGACTGGTCTTTCTTTTTGTTGTTTTGATACGCTGAACGATACCGTTATATCCTTCAATAAAGTAAATTTTAACACTTTTCATAAAGCGACAAAAATTGAAGATTTATTTGCCGATGCTTTTAACAATCATCCGGAATTAAAGGAATCGTATGATGAGATTTTGGTAATTCATAATAACAATCTTTCTACGTTTGTTCCTGAAGCTCTTTTTGATGAGAACTTTCTGGGGAGTTATTTGCAATACAATACTAAGGTTTTCAAAACTGATTTTTATGCTTTTGATGAAATCGCAAATTATCAGATGAATGCGGTTTACATTCCATATGTAAATATCAATAATTTTTTTATTGACCAATTTGGATCTTTCGATTACAAACATGCCAATAGTATTTTGGTATCCAAATTATTGATTGCCTCCAAAAATAAGGATGACAAAAAAATGTTTGTACACATCAATTCCGGGCATTTTGAAATCGTCGTGGTTCAGAACCAAAAGCTATTACTTTTTAATTCTTTCGATTACAATACGCCAGAAGATTTTATTTATTACATATTATTTACTGCCGAACAATTGAATTTGAATCCCGAAAATTTTCCGTTGGAATTAATCGGGAATATTAATACTGAAAGCGACTATTTCAAAATCGCTTACAAATACATTCGCAACGTTTCCCTTATTGACGTAAACGATTTGCGATGGAACAATTATTTTTCTGAGGCCGAAAACAGAAATCATTTTATACTTTTCAACTCATGAGAATCATTTCAGGAAAATACAAAGGAAGAAGAATTTTTCCACCAAAAGGTCTTCCCGTTCGCCCCACTACCGATATGTCTAAAGAAGCATTATTTAATGTTTTGAATAATCATTTCAGTTTTGAAGGATTGAAAATACTGGATTTATTCGCCGGAACAGGAAATATCAGTTTCGAATTTGCTTCACGAGGAAGTACGCCAATCACGTCAGTAGATGGAGATTTTGGATGTGTAAAATTCATCAAGCAAGTGGCAACCGAATATGATTTTAATATTGCTGCCACAAAAAGTGATGTTTTTACTTATTTGGAAAGATGCAAAACGTCTTACGACATTATTTTTGCAGATCCTCCGTATGCTTTGGACCAAGCCACATTTGAAAAAATTGTGTTATTAATTTTCGAAAAAGAATTACTTAACCAAGATGGGATGATGGTAATTGAACATTCTAAATACACCAAACTGGATCACATGATGAACTTCTCATTCAAGAAAAGTTATGGTGGTTCTATTTTCAGTTTCTTCGAAATAGGTAAAGGTGAAGAAGAAGTTGATGAATTCTTGGAAAACGAAAACGAGGAAGAATAGTCCTTACATTATTAATTAGGAAGTTGAAACATTTGACAATTTATCCAATACCATTTGATAAGTTGGTGTTTCAATTTCATATTTGGTACCTTCATTTACAACAAATTCAGTCAAAGAGGCCAGTTCGATTTTACGTCCTCCCATTAAATCCCTGTGCATAGACGAAGTAGCATCATGCGGTGTTTTTTCTAATTTTAGTATGGTTTGCATGATAATATCTGGAGGTAAATTCAGTCCTTTTACTGCAGCAATCATTGTAATTTCATTTAATAAGGAAACATACACTGCTCTACTTGATTGACTTTCTAAAATTTCGCCAATATTTTGATTCAAATAGGAAGTAGCTGAAGCTAATGCCGAAATAAAAATGAATTTTTCCCAAACTGTTTCTTCGATATCATCAACCAGATAGCTTTCGATACCTGCTTTTTTGAAAATCTTTTGCAATTTATTTAATGCAGCAATTGGAGCCGTTCTGGAACCAAAAAAGAGTTTTTCGAACGCTCCTATTTTTTTAATTACTCCTAAAGAAACAATCATCGAAACTATGTAAACACAGCCTTGCAGAACTTCATTATCAGGAAATAAGTCTCTGATACGTTCTGGTGCATCGACACCATTATATAGAGGAAGAATAACCGTGTTCTTATTGATGCATTTTTTTATAGAGAGAAGGCTCTCTTCAATGTCATAGGTTTTGGTGGCGCAAATAAGAAAATCAAGTTTCCCAATTACGTCAGGATCATTAGAAACTACAGTAGGAAAAACGGTTGTTTCATTTTCATCTGTAACAATTTTTAGTCCGTTTTGTGCAATTATTTTTTGAGTTTCGCCTCTAGCAATAAATACGATTTCAATAGAGTCAGATTTAGCATAAGCTTTGGCCAATAATCCGCCAAAGTAGCCACCTACTCCACCCATTCCTAAAATTCCAATTCTTGTTTGCATAGCGAAAAGAGTGTTCGAAACATTACAAAAACAAATCTATAAGTCAACTATTTAACTTACTTTCGCTTTAATTGTTTATTTAATTTTTTTGAATTTTGTCTTGAATCAAATAAAGTTATGATTTCAATTTCATTTGTATCCGAAAGTATTCTGTAATAAAATGTAATTTGTTTCGTAACAACACATTTATAAATTCCATTAAATACATTCGATTGAATACAGCTTTTTGGATGTGTCGAAATTTGACTAATTTTTTCTGAAAGTGCAAATATGAAATTATCTCTTACTTTTACATTCCACTTATCTAATAAATAATCATTGAGTTGTAAAAGTTTAATTTGTGCTTGCTCGGATAAAAAAACTTTCATCAAGAAATCTTTTTTAGAAATTCGGAATATTCAATTCTCAAACCATTATCTAAATCTTGAATTCCTTTTTTGATTTCTGATTGTTCTTCTAATGATAATTCATTCCAAAAATCAGCATTTTCTTTGTTTATAAAATCAGTCACTTTTTGAATAACATCAATATTATCAATATTTAAAATCTTTTTAACTAATTCTATTTTTGAAGATTGAATATCCATAACAATATTTTTTATCAAATTTATAAAAATATTTTGATATTTTAAAAAAAACAGACCTATAAGCCGGATTCTGTATCCACCCGAAGATGAACCCTTATCATTTATCTAGATCCCACATTACTGTGGGACTCAAGCTATCTACCCTTCAACAACGGACGAGAAGCCCTTAAATGCTGATATACTTGATATTTCACCGCATAGAGTTTACCTGGTTTCACTACAGCATTACCTGTACATACTTTCTGTTGCACTTGTCCTAATCTCATCCTTTCAGACAAAACCGACGGGTATTACCCGCTATGCTTCCCTATGGTGTCCGGACTTTCCTCCCTCTCGTGCCAAAAGACGAGACGACGATAAGGCGGTCTGTGCCGCAAAAATAGGGATTTTAGATGGAAGATTGACCATTGATGATTGCAGATTTAAAATATTTTATATTGCTTTTTGAAATTTAAATTGAAATTGATTTGCAGCTATTGTATTGTTCACTTTAACAGCCATTTTACAAAGACTTAAAGATAAATTAGTTATCTTTAAATACTATTTTAAATCCATCTAATTATGAAACCGATCTACCATTATTCGACCGTTTCTGAAGCCTTAAACGAACTTAATGGAAAGGGTTTTGCGTATGATTTTAATCTGCATGAAGAAGATATTAAAAAAAATCCCCATCAATATCAAATCGAACATGTATACCGGTATGAAGGAGATTCTGATCCCGGAGATGAAGCAGTTGTTTATGGAATAAATTCAACATCTGGTCAAAAAGGTGTTTTTGTAGCTGGGTTTTCAGCAAATTCAGATAGTGATGCCGCACGCATTTTAGCGAAGTTATGCATTGACGATAGCGGACAATGTGAAATTTAGGCCTTTTAAACATTTACTAAATCTATAATAAATCTAAAAAAACTATGAAAAACAATTATCATTATGCCTCTGTAGCCGAAGCCTTAGATGAACTGAATGAAAACGGTTTTACATATGATTTTAACCTTCACGAAGATGATATAGAAAAAAATCCTCATAGCTTTGAAATTGTGCACATATACCGTTATGAAGGAAATTCAAATCCTGATGATGAATCAATAGTTTTTGGTATTAAATCAAAATCTGGGAAAAAAGGAGTTTTTGTCGCCGGTTTTGCAGCTAATTCAACTAGTAAAGCTGCCGAAATTCTAATTAAACTCAATATTGCAGGTAGAAATAAGTAAAATGAATCTCTCTGTTTTTACCTACTGAATTTTATTTCGCAGTTCTCAATATTCCTATTGAGTAAAATTAAACTTGAAGTAAATTTAATTAAAAAATGATTTTACTTTCCGAAATAATAATTGAACGCATCCAAAGTAAAGGTCCATTATCTTTTCGAGATTTTATGGAAATGGCTTTGTATTATCCTAATTTGGGATATTATAATTCTAAAAAAGATAAAATTGGAGCGGAAGGCGATTTTTACACTAGTGCAAATCTGACTGCGGCATTTGGAGCTATGATAGGTCGTCAAATGGAAGAAATGTGGCTGAATTTAGAAAAAAAACCTTTTACGATTGTCGAATATGGAGCCGGAACAGGTTTGTTATGTCATGATATTCTCGATTATTTGCGACATAATGCTCCGTTGTACAAAAGCTTGACTTACTGTATCATCGAAAAAAGTCCTTCCATGCGAGAAATACAAAAGAAACATTTGCTTGAAAAAGTAAGTTGGTATAATTCAATTCAAGAAATTCCTGTAATTAATGGCTGTGTTTTGTCAAACGAATTGATTGATAATTTTTCGGTGCATCAAGTAGTAATGCAAGATCAACTCATGGAAGTTTTTGTTGATTATACAGATCATTTTTTAGAAGTTTTGAAACCAGCCAAAAAAGAGCTCACCGATTATTTTATTGAATTAAAGGTACAATTACCAATAGGATTTCGCACAGAAGTCAATCTGGAAGGCAGAAAATGGATGAGAAAAATTTCAAATTCCTTACATAAAGGATATGTGATTACCATAGATTACGGTTCCGCTTCTTCTGAATTATACAATATGCATAGGAGTTGCGGCACCCTATTGTGTTATTATAAACATCATAAAAATGACAATCCTTATCAGTTTATAGGAGCGCAGGACATCACCACACATATCAACTTTTCCGCCTTATCGCTTTGGGGTTCACGATACGGACTTGAATCTTGTGGATTAGTGAATCAGGCGCAATTTTTACTGGATCTTGGCATAAAAGAATATCAAAATACTGTCTTAGCTAACCATCCAAATAATTTAGCAATGGCAATGCAGGAATCAATCATCAATTATAGATTGTTGATTGATATGGGAATGAAATTTAAAGTATTAATACAACAAAAAGGAGTTCCAAATTATCCGCTTTCCGGAATGAAATTTTTAAATTCTTCACGAACCATTTTTAGCTGAAAATTGTATCCATCCTGATTTCGACAAAATTTTTATTTGCCATTTTCTTAGGAGCTATTTCCAGCTATCCATTACAATCTTTTCTTGTCTCGTTCTAAAAAACGAGACAAGAAAAGGATTTCCATTGCTATCTGGGCTAAGGAATTTGGTGATGAAAAGCTAATTTTTTCCAAAGACAAACCTTCCTATTGTTATAAATAGTATAAATAAGAAATACCTTTATATTAAAATTAATCCGTTTGGTATTATTAGTTTTTGATGATAATTTTTTGCCATTTCGAGTGATTTTCTCCTGAAGCCTCGGGAAGAAAATTGTATCGAGAACAAGAAAAATTGTTGTTAAAAACGATTCTCGATACATTTTTTGTTTCATTTCATCATACAAAAAACACTGGAACGGACGTTTTTAATTAGTACACCCAACGGGTTACTATTAGTTTATGGTTTGATACTGCTAATTGTTGTGATTATCTTAGTATGAGGAAAGTAAAAACGATTGCAATAGGATTGAAATCATATATGTAGCTTCCTCCACTACTTAAAAAAGATTTTATTCTAACAAATGATTTTGTAAAAAAGTCACAGACAAAACTTATTTTTTTAATTGGATTGGTATCCAAATTTCCTCTTCCGAAGTTGGGTCATTATTTTTATATTTTTCTCCTAAAATTTCAAAGTGTGGTCTGTTATCCAAAAGGTAATCTGAATTGGGCAACCAATTTGTAAAAATATATTCAAAGGTTTTTGGTGCCATGCTAGCATCTCCTTTATGGGTGAAAACAGCATAAAGTCCGCTTGGCACAGTAACAGTTTCCAGTTCAGCGGGAACGATATCAAAGTCCGTGACTTCAATGGTTGCCCATTTTTCAAATTCCGTCTTGGGATCAAAATTGTTAAAGTACAACGAATCATATATTTGCATGGAATAGAGATTGGTGCCAATATAATTTTGAATTTCTTTGCGCCTCGGCATAAAGTTTTGCCATAATTCCCTCGTTTTATTGTTGGATAAAGACATCGTCATTCTTTGACCCATTAATTTTTTTTCAGGAAGTGTTTCTATTCTTGGATTCATTCAACCTTGTTTTTTTTTAGTAACGTTTCCTATGTTTTTTTTAAACTATCTGGTGATTTAGGTCCCAAATTGGGATTGCAGTTGGAAATTTCAATCAATAATCCTCGTCTTCATCCAGTTCAGATTCCTTTTTAATGGTGGTATCCGTATTAAAAAACTGCGTTACGTCTTTTTTATCTTTTTGATTCTTTTTAATCAAAAACACAATTAAAACAATAATTCCAACCAAAACTAAAGCGATTATAATCCAATTTGTTTCCATTTTCTTTGTTTTTAATAAGTTATAAAATGATTAAATATTAAGGCAATCATCTCCTTGAGATAACCATGATATTTAAATTTAGTTATTAACTGTTTTTCTTTAAATATCGATAAAGTACTTTTCCAAACTTAAAAGTAAGAAAGGCCACAAACAATATTAAAATGACTATCAACAACTGCCAAATAAATAAGCTTGAACTGAAATTATTTATTTCTTTTTGCATAATGTATTTATATTTAACTAAAGGTTCTTAAGTTCAGGTTTGCATGCAAACACAACGATAGCATTGACTACCATTCCTCGTAATCGTTACGTAAGTATATCCGAGTTATCTAGATTATATTTCCTCAATTATAAAAGAGTCATCATCTTCGATTTGATAATAAATATCATTTTCTATTATATCTAATAACTTCTTAATTATGTTTGTTTCTTTTAAATTTTTATTTTCTAATTCAGCATTTTCGTTTTTTATTATTTCTTCTTTTAATCTTAAATAAGCATATGCTTTTAAAAACAAATTATTAAATCTATAAAGATTTGAGTTTTCATCATAAATTAATATTTCACTTCTTATCGGCAAACACAATTCTGAAAGAGATTTTGTAAAATTTGATTCATTTATTGAGTTGTTTTTTATTCGGTTAAAAATTTCCAAATGTGAAAATTCATCTTTATTTAATTCTAAACAATTTTCTAAAATGATTTTTGGAATATTAATTTTTACTCCGTTAATAACTTTTATAGATTTATCAAAATCGGCTTTTAAAGTATCTGATTTTTCTTCTACGAATTTTGATATTGCTTCATCCAAATCATCAAGATTAATAGAAACTTTAGATTTTACGGTTTCATTAATTTTTTTATTGAAGCAAATATTTAAACAGAGTTGATGACAGATTGCAGGTAAACCGCAAGAATATTTTATTATTTTTGCCTTAACATCTTTTGAAAAAATTATATTTAAAAGTTTTTCACCTGTATTTATAATATTTTCTATCTCTTGTGGTTTCATGTACGGAATAAATATCTCCGCTACACGATTATTCATTTCTACGTCATATTCTATAACTTGTCTTGCAGTTCCAACTGCTCCTAATGCAATAATCTTTAAGTTTTCAAACTCCTCTGACATATCCATAAAAACTTTCATTAATTGCGAAGTTTTAATTCTATCCACACCTTTTATTTTATGAAAGTCCTCTAATACCCAACACGAGTTTGACGCACCATAAAATTTTGCTAATCTTTGAGGTGTGAGTTGTGGTGGAAGAATATGTTTTTGAATTTCAGATTTCTGTTTTGTATAATCTCCGAATTTTATGCTTGCTTTAATATCACAATAACTTAAATTCAATTCTGGTGCTATTTTGAAAGTTTTAGTTGAACTTTTTTCTGTATAAACCGACGAAAGTTGGTCAAAACCATCTAATAAAATATTTTCAAAAGTCATTCCTTCCATTGGTTTAGCCCCCTAATAATCGGACTTTAACATTTTAAGTTTTACAAACATACGCAATTAGTCAATATCTTTGTCTTGCAAGGAACAAACGAAGG